>JASHSG010000212.1 GCA_030040935.1 Acidobacteriaceae bacterium
AACGCGCGCGGCGCGGCTGCCGGGTGCCCCGCGCTCCTCTTCGATCACTTTGGATTTGGCCGTCGACGAAGCCTTTTGATTCATATGAGCGGCGATCCGCTGGTTGATCTCCTGCTTCCAATCCGGAAATAAACCTGCTGTAGTGACCGACGTGTTCAATGCTTTTTGTCCCTTCTATAGCGGGTGGGGCTTGGCAGCCGGTCTAGGCAATCCTGTGCACCCGCGACTGCGCCCGGATTCCTCCGGGGGCTATATCCGTGCCAGTTTTCCATAACCAAGGGAAGAAGATCGCGGCGAAGAATGAGTGCAACGGCGGACTTTAGATCGTCTGCCTGCAATCGACCGGAATTTTTATCAGTTACCAGAGCAGTACGGCGCAGGTCCAAATCCATGCCGCCTGCTTTGCTATGCTGAGCCTTGCACCGGTCATGGACTTGGATGTGCCCTCGTAACTTAGTATGTATCACGCTGCTGGCCGTCTGTCACCTGCGACTGGGCGCGCAGGCCACCCAGGTGTTAACCAATGCGTTACCTTCGCCGCAAGGTGAGACAACCGGCGCCGAAGACGCCCTTGTAACTCCATCTTCAGATGCATTGCCCGACGATCCGGGCCAGGAGCTGGTGCCGGTGGCTAAGCCGGAGCCAACCGCCGCAGCAGGAACGCCTGTCGAGTGGGAGGCGAAACGTCAGGAGTGGGCCGGCGATGTCTTGACTCTGACAGGTGACGTGGCTGTCCATTACGAGGATTACGTCCTTCGTGCCGACAGCGTGACTTACAACCGGGAATCGACTGAGCTTGAGGCTGACGGCCACCTGCAGTTAACCGGCGGACCCGAAGATGTGCTCATCAACGCTACGCACGGCGATATGCGGCTGAACATGCACACGGCGCGCTTCTACGACGTCAGTGGTTCGCAGGGCGTGCGCACCATGGGACATACGCTGGTGTATTCGACGCCAACGCCTCTGCTCTTCTCGGGCCGGGTGCTGCTCCAGACGGGCGAGGGCAAATTCAAGGTCATAGACGGCTCAATCACCAATTGCCGGCTTCCTCACCCTGACTGGCGGATCATCGCGCACACGATTGCCCTTGAAAACAACAAGGCATCGACCTCGAATGCGTTCTTTGAGTTCCTCGGCATACCCCTTTTCTACTTGCCCTATCTGCATCATCCGGCCAATGACACGGGCCGGATAAGTGGCTTGCTCACTCCGGTGGTCAGTGTCGGATCCTCGATTCGCGGATTAACCCTTGGCGAACAGGTGTACTGGGTCATCAACCGCAGCATGGATCTGGTGGTGGGCGCCGAATACTACAGCAAGCGTGGGTGGGCTCCGAATGGCGACTTCCGTTACAAGGGACCGGGACTCGACCATCTGACCGCGCGCTGGAATGCTCTCCTTGACCGCGGAATCGAAGAAGCAGTCGGCACCGCGCTGAGCAGTGCGAGGGTCGCGCATCCCGACCTCCTCGCAGGCCCGGTTGGCTATGAGCTTGTCAACCAGGGCGGAGTCGATGTGAGTTTGTTGGGACGCAAGGATCTGTCCTCTTCAACTCGAGTTGCCGGCGCCATCGAATATTTATCGAGCTACGTTTACCGGCTGGTTTTCGACGACAACTACTCGCAGGCAATCAGCTCAGAGGTAGCAAGCGAGGTCGTGCTGACGCACGATCACGATGGCGCGATGCCGTCTGTCTGGCTCGATCGTTTCGAGTCCTTCGCCAGCACCACGAATGGCGACGAGGTGAAAATCCTGCGCCTGCCTCTGCTTCGCTACGATGTTCTTGACCGCCCCTTGGGAAGCTCGCCCCTCTATTGGGGCCTGGCGTCGTCACTGGGTTATTTAAACCGCTCCGAGCCGTTCTTTCATTCCCGAAATGTGGTCCGACTGGACGTCTACCCTCATCTTTCCTTGCCCTTCTCCGCCGGAGGATGGAGCTTCCTCCCCGAGGTCGCACTCCGCGACACCATATACAACAACAGCCAAACGCCAACTCTGACGGGTCCGTTTACGGTCCCGAAGATCGCTCACACCGAGCTCAACCGCACCGACCTTGAAGCGTCCGTCGACATCCGGCCGCCCGCACTGGAGCGCGACTTTGAGCTTCCCATATGGCATCGCGAGCTGCGCCATGTGATTGAGCCCGAACTGACATACCGTTATGTCGGGGGGATCGGGGCCCAGGCCCGCGATGTGCTTCTCTTCGACACCACCGACATCGCGACCGATGTGAATGAAGCGGGCTTCTCGCTGACGCAGAGGTTCTACCTGCGCCCAACGGAAGAACGCCAATGTAAGGCTGACGATGAGGCGGCGGACGAAGCCCGAACCGGGCAGCCATGCCCGAGCACGGCGCGCGAGTGGGCCACCTGGCAAATTGCCCAGGAGTACTTCATCGATCCTAACTTCGGCGGCGCGCTTATTCCAGGGAGAAGAAACGTCTTCGATGCCACATTGGATTTGATGGCACCGACCTTTCTTACTTCCCCGCGCAACATTGCGCCCGTCGTTTCGCGCGTCCGCTTTGAAGCCATCGATAACCTCCGCGTGCAATGGGATCTGGATTACGACACAATCGCCGGGCGAATTGCCGCAAACAACCTTTTTGCGGGGTATAGCTTTGGCCGGACGACAGTGGGGCTCGGTCACGCACTGCTCAACGCTCCCGATGAACAAACCAGCAGTAGCAGCAGCGTTCCATCGATCATCAAAAGCCAGCAGGTTCAACCGTTCATCGAGTTCGGCAAGCCCAGCGGCAACGGCTTCAACCTGGCAGCGAACGGGGGCTATGATTTCGTTCAGCATCAGGTGCAATACGCCGGCGTGCAAGCGGTCTACAACTGGAACTGCTGCGGCTTGACCGTCGGTTACCGGCGTTTTGAGCTGGGCACGATTGGATCAACCAGCCGCGATGAGACACAATGGCTTTACAGCTTTACACTGGCCAATTTCGGCGCCGTTGGCGACATCCGGCGCGCCAATTCGGTTTTCCGCGATCCCGCATTGCCGCCGGCTTATTAAGAAAAACAACCGGTTCTCAAACGATTTCGATTGTCCATTGTCAGAGATGATGAGTCCAACCGTTGGGGCGGACAAGAGGGCGCACCCAAGAGCAGGAGCGCACCCGCTGGAGTATCCTTTCCTGAGAGGAAATACCATTGCACAGTTTCCGTTTCCTGGCCGGATTGATCGTTTTGGCCCTGACCGCCGGTTGCAGCGCCCAGAGCATGCCGCCTTCGAGTCCCGACCCTGCACTCAACAGGCGCATTGAAATTCTGGTCCGGGCCCAATACGAGATGCCTGCAGACGTCACGATCAGCCTTGGCGCCCGAACCGCGAGCCAGTTCACCGGTTATGAGACCTTGCCCGTTACCATCACACGCGGCTCCGAGTCGCAGGTTGTCAACTTCCTGATCTCCGTTGACAACACCAAATTGGTCCACATGGATACCTTCGACCTGACCAAGGATCCGGCCGACGCGATCCCAATCGCAGGGCGCCCCGTTCGGGGGAATCCCGCCGCCAAGGTGACGGTGATCAATTTCGACGACTTGGAATGTCCATATTGCGCGCGCCTGCATCAGGAATTGTTTCCGGCCACGCTCGATCACTACAAAGACCTGGTCCGGTTCGTTTACAAGGACGATCCTCTCACCAAAATTCATCCCTGGGCGATGCATGCAGCGGTAGATGCCAACTGCCTGGCAGCGCAGAATGGCAGCGTCTACTGGACGTACGTGGACTACCTTCATGCTCATGGAGAAGAGATCACGGGCGATGGACGCGATTTGACGAAAAGTTTCGCCGCGCTGGATCGCATCGCTCGGCAGGAGGCCACTCTTGGCAAGCTTGACGAGACCGCCCTCGACGCCTGTATCGCCAAACAAGACGAGACGCAGATTCGGGCATCGGCCAAGCTCGCCGAGGATCTCGGGATCGATGGAACGCCGGCGGTTTACGCGAATGGAGAGCGCGTGAACGGCGGGGCGGTTCCCAAGGATGAACTTTGGATGGCCATTGACCGCGCCATTCGTGATGAGGGCGAGCAGCCACCACCGGCGCCGGTTCCGGCGACTCCGGCGGTCTCCGGCTCCAATTGATGATCAATTCAGGGACTATCCGCGCGCCGCTGTCGGGATTTATCCTAGAAGGCCGGGGCTTAATGTAAACCCCATGGGAGAGATGAACTTGCAAGTCTTGTCGATTTTTCGAACACGCGCTCTTTGGGCGGCCTTTGCGCTGTTCGGCATCGCTGTGTTCTCCGCTCTGGCGGGCTGCCACAGGTCACCTTCCGCTGACGTGGTCGCCACTGTAAACGGCAAGGAGATCCTGCGCGCCGAACTGGAGAGGAATTACCAGAGCAGCCTGGGAGACAGCCCGCAGAAACCGTCGCCGGAGGAAGCCGATATCCGGCGCCTCAGCGTGCTCCATCAGATGATCCAGGATGAGATCCTCGATCAGCAAGCCGCCAAGCTGAACCTGACTGCCAGCGATGAGGACGTAAACGCCAAGCTGGCCGAGATCAAAGCGCCTTATACCGATGAGCAGTTCAATGAGATGCTGAAGCAGCGCAACTTGTCGCTGGATGACTTCAAGCGCGAAATTCGGCTCGGGTTGACCGAAACCAAGCTCATGAACAAGGAGATCGAGTCGAAGATCAACATCACCGATGCGCAGATTGCCGCTTTCTATGCGGCGCACAAGGCTGACTTCAACTGGATCGAGCCGCAATATCATTTGGCTCGAATCGTAGTCACAACCGCGCCTCCGCAACAGCAGGGCAATCTCCAGAGCAGCGCCCCTTCGGCCGAGGCTGACGCTAAAAGAAAAATCGAAGCCGCGTACAGCCAACTCGAGAGTGGGGTAGATTTCGCCACCGTGGCAATGAATGTCTCAGAGGACTCGAACACCGCATCGAACGGCGGCGATATCGGCTTCGCCGCCGAATCACAACTCAAGGCCGATCCGGAGATCTACGACGCGATCAGCAAGCTTAAGCCCGATCAATTCACCGACGTGCTTACTATCTACGCCTCAGGGCCCGAGCACAAGATCGCCGGCTACGCAATCTACAAGCTGATTTCGCGCGAACCCGCAGGGCAGCGGGAGCTAAACGATCCTCGCGTTGTGCAGGCCATTCACCAATCGCTGCACGATAGCCAGAAGCAACTTCTCCAGACCGCATACCTGGAGACGCTGACCGACGGCGTCAAGGTTCGCAATTATCTGGCGGAGCAGATTCTGAAGCAGAGCGGGCAATAGGCTGCGGCCGCCGTCGTCCTTCAAATCTTTGTCTCGATCCTCGTTCCGGTGTAGTGGATCGCCCTGTCGGGAGTAGGAGTCACATCCGGTCCAACTCCGTGCCCGCCAGAGACGATCACGACATTGAAGGTGTGCTCCGACGGCATGCCCGGGTAGCTGCCTTGACGATCTCCAATCGTCAGTGTGTGCGCGGCATCGTCCCAGCGGATGGGGATTGCGGCGTGGGCGCCATCTTCGTAACGATAGCTATCGCCCTCGTCTTCGTAGAGCGTGAAGCTGCCATCGGCGCCGGGGTAAATCCGCAGCTCGATAGGATCGGTAGCCTGGCCGGCGTATTCGATCACCGGGCCCAGGGGCAGGATCGATCCCGAGCGTACAGCCAGCGGAATGCGGTCGAGGGGCGCAGCCACTGCCACCGACGCGCCGCCCGAGGTGCGCTCACCCGTCCAGAAGTCATACCATTCGGCTCCGGCAGGCAGGTAAACCGAACGGGAAGTGGCATGCTCGGTCAGCACTGGGCTGACCAGCAAATCAGGTCCGAACATGAACTGGTCGCCGATCTCGAACGTGGCCGGATCTTCACGAAAATCCATCACCAGCGGCCGCTGCATCGTGTAATCATCGTTGGTTACCCTCCAGGCCAGTGAATAGATATACGGCAGAAGCCGGTAACGCAGGCGATCTACAGCCAGCAGCGCGGGAAAAACCTGGTCATATACCCACAGTTCATTGTGGTCGCGGTGGCCGTGAGTGCGAAACACCGGGCAGAAAGCGCCATACTCAAACCAGCGCGCGTACAGTTCCTGGTAGCCTGGCGGTATGGTTTGCGCGTAGTTCAGCGGGTGGTAGCCTCCGATGTCGGTGGTCCAATATGGATAGCCGGAGAGCGCAAAATTGAGGCCGGCTGGGACTTGCCGGCGGAGCGCCCACCAGCTGCTGTAGACATCGCCCGACCAGACCGTCGCGCCCACGCGCTGCTGACCCATGAAAGCCGAGCGCGTGAGAAGGAAGACGCGCTTTCCGGAGTCTGCCTGCTTCCAGTGATCGGCGACGTTTTCCGTGTGTTCCAAGGGAAAGACGTTGGTGTACTCAAGGCCGCTGCCGATATGGAGTTGCTTGTCCCGCAGAATGGCATCGCCGATGTGCGGCCACGCCTCCTCGGGCTCGGAGCTGTCGAGCCAGAATGCGTCCCAGCCTTGAGCAAAGAGTTTGCCCACAAACTGGTTCCAGAAAAAGTCCCTGGCAGCCGGATTGGTTGGGTCGTAAGCCTGTGTATCGTCGATCTCATATCCGTTCCGGACCATCTGCTTGAAGTTCTCGCTCCCTGTGTCCATCAAGGCCCAGGCTGAGATCATGGCGTGGATATGCTCGGTGTGGAGGGTCTTCAGTTCGGCGGGAACATCGGTATAGCCCGAGTTGTAGACCGGGTCGCCTTTGTCGCCGTTGTTCCACCAGAACCAATCCTGAACAATGGCGTCAATGGGAATGTGGCGCGACCTGTATTCGCCTGCAATGGAAAGAATCTCGGCTTGCGTCTTATATCGGTCTTTGGACTGGAAGAATCCGTAAGCCCACTCGGGGAAAAGCGGCACATGGCCCGTCATGGACCGGTAAAGATGGACGATCGAGTCCATCTGAGGGCCATAGAGGATGTAGTAATCGATCTGAGGCGCGGCCATCGATTCCAGGTTCAGCTCGAGCGGGAAGCGGTTGTCGAAATAGCTGAACGAAGCCGTGTTCCAAAGGATGGCGTATCCCTTGCTCGAGACCACGAAAGGAATCGCGACATCGGTATTGTTCTGGCCGAGCTCAACGACGCTGCCACGGTAGTTGAACATTCCGTTCTGATGCTGGCCCAGACCGTAAAGCGCCTCTGTGGCGTCGGGGCCAAAGCGATCTTCGATGTGGAATAGCCCCGAAACTTCAGACGAGCGATAGGTACGCGGCAGATTCGCACGTTCGTGCAGCAGTTCCTGGCCTTGCGCGGTGCGAACGGTCAGGTTGCCGCCCGACTCCGACAGGGAGACCTTGAGCTCGGCCGTCGTCAGCGTCGCCGAGCCGTTGGATTCGCCGAACTGGAATGCCGCTCCGGGGCAAATCTTGGACGTCTCCAGCATCCACGGCTGGAGTTCCGCTGTGGTTGCAGCGCCCTGGGGCCGCGCCGTGACGTGGATCAGCGAATCCCCGCAGACGCTGACCTCGAGCGTTTCAAAATCGTTTGTCGCGACAAAGCCGCTGCTTGACTGCATGACCCGCATCGCGGAAGGATGCGGCATTTCTCCGGGAGCCGGCTGGGCGAAGGCGTGGGAAACAGTCAAGGCGAAGCAAGAAAAAAGAAGGGCAACAAATCGAGTGATTCGGGAAACTTCGATCAAGGGCGCACCTCGAAACTGCGTGGGTTCGGTCTTCAAGAAAAACGGCCTCCGCGAAGAGCAGAGGCCGTTCGGTTCGTTTGAGGCATGGGTCGTACGGGTCAGTGCATCTGGCCGTTGTTATCGATGGTAATCCCGCCCGGGCCCTGGTCCTTCTTTTCCTCGTTTTCTTTGCGTGTGCCCAGGGCTTTCGCGGTCCACTCATCGGCCATCGCCAAATCCTGGCTCACCGCGGAGGGATTGCCGTAGTCTACGTCTGCCTTGTTGCGGTAAATCAGGTTCAGGTACTGCATGGCAGCGTCATAATTGGGACGGTCGTTGACGGCCATGGTCAGGTACTTCAGGCCCTCGTCAACCAGCGGCGCGTTCTCCTTGGCCAGCGGCACCATCACATTCTTGGGAGCCTTCACATTGCCCTTTCCATCGTCATTGAGGCCTGCGGCCTGCAGCGCATTCAGCTTATTCTGGTGTGCCTTCTTCCAGTCAATGACGCCGATCGTATAGGCTGCCTCAGGATCGTTGGGATCGACCTCCAAAACCTTCTTCTGCCAGGTTTCAGCATCGTCCATATCGTTGACGCTGAAATAAATGCCGGCGATTTCTTTCATGCTGTTTACGTCGTCGGGTTTCTGGGCCAGAACATCTTTAAAGATGTCGATGGCCTGGTTGGCCATCTTCAGGTTGTCGGGCGTCGTAACCCCCGGTGCTATATCCTGCTCAAGCGCCTTACCCAGATAGGTCTTCGCCATGGGCAACCTGGGATCGAGTTCTGTGGCCTTCTGAAAGTGCTCGATCGCCTCATCGTAGTGACCGTTCTTGTAGGCCTCGACTCCTTTGTTCAACTGATCGCGGGCCATAAGCTGGTTGCAGCCGCTCATGCCAAGGACTACGCCGGTTATTGTCACCGCGAGCGCCCAAAAACGTGCGGTTCGAATCATTTTCGTTCCTTCTCCTTGAGGCTTGGGCCTGCTCGGGCCGCGCCTCGAAAATTGACAGCCGGGTGCGGCTAACACCTTCCGCAGCCGGGGCAAAAAAAATTGTACTCTTCCTCGCACCCGGATCAAGTGTCTCCGGATACAGCCGGCCTACTGGCCGGCCTGGATCTTAGGCGTCATCAGCCCAATGTGGTCCACGTTCGCAGCCTTTCCGATATCGATGACATCGGCGATGTAAGCGAAGTTCACATCGTCGTCGCCCCTGACGAACATCACGCGCTCGGCGCGGTTGGCGTAGATTTCAGTCAGCTTGGGCAGCAGATCGGAGTGATTCACATCGGTGTCGTTGATCTTGTACGCCGGCGCCTGGCCCGGGCGATAGAGAACCTGAACCACGATGGTGCGGTCATTCGGCTGTTGCTGCTGTTGCGGATTCTTGGGCGGCTGGGGCACCAGCGCATCCAGACCTTTAGGGGTAACCGGCACGATGACCATGAAGATGATCAGCAAGACCAGCAAAATGTCGATCATGGGCGTGACATTGATCTCCGACATGCTGCCGGCGCCACCCATTGAAAATGCCATGGCTTAAACTCCTCGATTCCTGAATATCGTTCCTGAGACAATCCGGCTGCGGGCTCACTCGCCGCCGATTTGATTGCCCTCTCGCCTCTGCGTTAACAGGCCGACTTCTTCAACTCCGGCCGTGCGCACATCGTCGATGGCGTCTTCAACTACCTTGAACTGTGCGCGCGCATCGGCGCGGACATAGATCATCTTGTCGGTCTTGTCCTGGAGCTTGTCGCGTACCAGGCTGCCAAGCTGCGAGGGATCAACCTTATTCTGCCCGAGGTACACCGCTCCGTCGCGGGTAACAGCGACAACGACCGCATCCTCTTTGTCGGCGTCAGGCATATTGGTGGGGTTATCCACCTTAGCCAGGTCGATCGCCACTTTGTTCTGCAGCATAGGCGTGATGACCATGAAAATGATGAGCAGCACCAGCATCACGTCCACCATGGGAGTGACATTGATGTTGGAGTTAACCTTCTTGCCTTCGTCGCGAACCGTAATTGCCATTGCGTAGGCTCCGTGCGTTTGAAGTTGACGCCGGATCGAGTCCGGCCGTGCATGAATTCAAGCCATCCAGGCGGGAATCAAAGCATTGGGCGGAAGAGATTCATTCCCTCCGCCCAGCAATGTTCTCGCTCCGGTCAAGCCGCCTCGCTTTTAGCGCTTGTGGCTCTGCTTGATGAAGTAGTCCACCAACTCGCTGGAGGAGTTGTCCATCTCGACGTCGAAAGCCTCCACGCGTCCGGTGAAATAGTTGAAGGCCATGACGGCGGGAATGGCGACCAGCAGGCCAAACGCCGTGGTGACCAGCGCTTCAGAGATGCCGCCCGCGACCGCCCCGATACCGGCGATCTTCTGCGTGGCGATGGCGTCAAACGCGTGCAGGATGCCAACCACTGTGCCGAACAGCCCCACGAAGGGAGCCGTGGCGCCGATTGTCGCCAGAACCGAAAGGCCCCTCTTGAGCTTGGCGTGCACGATGGCCTCTGCTCTGTCGAGAGCCCGGCCCGCGCTGGCGATGGTCTCGTCCGTCGCCTGACCCGACGACGCCCGGAACTCCTGCAGGCCCGCCGTGACCACTTCGGCGAGATGTGACTTCTTGTTACGGTCGGCGATTTTGATGGCTTCTTCGAGCTTGCTTTCCTTCAGCGCCCCGGCTACCTTGGGCGCGAATTCCCGCGACTGCTTGCGCGCGGCTGAAAAGTAAAGGTAACGGTCGATCATCACGGCTAGAGACCAGACCGACTCGATGAACAGGATGATCGCCACGGTGCGAGCCATCCATGCCATGTGGTCCCAAAGCTGCATGGGACTGAAGCCGACAGTTTGGCCTTCATCCTGGAACATGGCCAGGTTGCTGATCGAATGCGAAGCGAAATGTGCGAGCTGAGCGAGAATCACTGAATCGTTCCTCCTACGGAGATTCTTATGGACTTGAGTAGACCCGCCGAGGCGGGTGTTTGATTTCAAAGGAATGCGCCCCTTTGGGAGACCGCACTCTGACCAAAAGCAATGCGCCCTGCCAAAAGAGCGGCAGGGCGCCGGATTCCAGATCACCCACC
>JASHSG010000213.1 GCA_030040935.1 Acidobacteriaceae bacterium
CTTCCTTCAGCGCATTCAGCAAAGCGGCGTTCTTTGCCGCGCCAGATGCCGGCGCTGCTTGTGCTTGCCGCCCCGTCGAACCGCTCGCGACGGGTGCATCAACTTTTTCAGCGGTTCCTGCACGAGCCATCTCGGGCTTGCGCAAAAGAAACGCCGCCGCCACAGCAAGCAGCAAGGTCAGTCCGCCCAGAATCCACCATTTGTACTTCGACAGCGGATCGGGCGTATTGATCGGTTCTCCAATGCCGCCGCCCGGTTGATTGCCCGGCGCTGCACCTTGCCCGCCGGTGTCGCCCTGCCCGCCCTGATCGTCGCGAGCAAACGACCCGGTTCCCGACACAGAAAACTCAAGCGTCTTTCCGGGTGTTAAGTTTCGCGCCAGAAACGTCTGCACGCTCGGATCCTGTGGCGACGACTCGAATCCCGACCCGCCTCCGCTGGTAAAAGTCATTGCCTTGGGGAGCACCACCCAAACGGTGTCGGCCGGCAGTGTCACCAGCGAATGAAAACTGTATTTTCCGCCGCTGTATGGCAGATTATATTGAATCTGGAAAAGCGTCCCTTTGGCTTCCTGGTCGGGTTGAATCGGAAAATCGAACGAATAGCGGCCCTTCGGCCCGTCGGGATTGAGCTTGACGCTGGTCGGCAGGCTGCTCGCGCCCGGCCGCTGCGCCGAGGCATCGCCGATTACCGCGTCGTCGGGCAGAATCACCTGGAACGACTGTTTGCTCCACTGCGTTCGCGGCGGCGTGCTCGCATTGTGAATGTCATAGCGCTCCACCACGCGCAGTTGCCCGTTGTCGGTTTCGATTCCCGTCACATGCTCGGCGATCGTGATCCCCTCCACCTTCGCCGCCACGTCATAAACCGAGATGTCGCCGTTTCCTCCGCCCTGCGGCGCCGCAATAAAATATTCCGCGCCCTGGTGCGTCACGCGGATCAGGTAGGGAACCTCGCCGGGCAAATTCAGCGTGTACTTGCCCTGCCCATTGGTTGTCGTATGGCCCACTTCGCTCATGCCGCTCATCGGTTCGAGCAGCGTCACCTGGTCGCCAGCCGCCGGCTTGTTCGTAGTCATATTCGTTACGGTTCCGGTTACCGTCGCCGCCTGCGCCATCGCGCCCGCCATCAAAAGGCTCAGCCCAAAAATTCCACCAATCAATCGTCTCAATCTCATCGTCTTTCCTGATTCCCCAGTCCCTGTCTTCTCTGAATCTCTCATTCCGGATGCGAATTCTCTAAGCTCTTCTCTTTGATCCCCCGCCGCCTCGGTCCCTCGGTCCCTGCGTCCCTCGCTCCCTGAGTTTCTACGCCTGCAACTGATCAATCTCCGCCAGCAACTGCGCCGTCTCGTGCTCGAGCAGTGCACGTTGCGCTTCAAAATCCTCTTCGGGATATTTGCCCGCGCGATATTCGAAGTTCAAATCGCGCAGATTCTCATACAACTGCTCCTTGCGCTCCAGCAGAAAATCCAGCCGCGTCTTCTCTCTCTGGCTGGCAAACCCGTTTTCCGGCCAGAACGTGTACAGGAACAGCGCAATCAGCAGAAGCGCGCCCGCAATCAGGCCATCCAATTCCGTCATGGCTAAAGCACCTCCGCCAGATCTCTCATCTCAGCTCCTCGCTGCCGGTCTCGCGGCGAATCCGGTCCAGCCGCTCCTGCTCCGCCGGGTCCACACTCTGCGCCGGCGCTGTCACACCCGCCGCCTGCGCGCGCCGCTCAAATCCCAGCCCGCCCCAGCGCCGGATGAGCAGAATCGTCCCCAGCAGCGCCGCCGCAAACACGGCGAAAGGAGCGATCCAGGCCACCAGGTCAAATCCCTTGGTCGTCGGCGCCGCCAGCACGGTAGCACCGTATTTCGCCACGAACGAATCCATCACTTGCTGATCGGTCATGCCCTCTGCAATGTCCGTAGTCAGCTCAGACAATTCCTTATCGCGGTCCGGGCACCCGACGTGGTCGCACTCTCCCAGCAATTGCGCGCATCCACACTGGCACATCAGCTGATGGCTCAGTGTATTCAGCCGTGAGCTCGGATTGGCAGCGCCAAGCGAAAAGCAAATCGCTACGGCCAGCGCCACCGCCTCTCCTGTTCTTAGCGCGCGCTTCATGAACCGGCCTTGAAAGAGCGCGGCCCGGGACACCACGTAGCGCGCCGGTCGCGTGCCGAAAATGCGCGAGAAAGAAGAGAAGACCCTGGCAAAACTCCGCTTGCCCCTGTTTCGTAACAGGGGCGCGGCTTCAACCGCGCCAAAAATGCGCAAAAAGGGACTGTGGGCTTTAGCCCCTGCCGGATCATCCTTCTCGAGCCTGCCCACGCAGAAGCTCACTAGTCGCCTCCCTTGAGCGCCGGCGTCATGGGCACCGCTTGCTTGGCGGGTACGCGAAACGCCGCCGTAGCCGGCGACAGGCTCGGAACCAGCGCAATGAATGTCCCAAGAACCATCACCACCAGTCCAAGCCAGATCCATCCCACCAGCGGGTTCAAAAACGCCTTGATGATCGGCTGGCCTGTATCGGGGTTCGTGCCCTCATACACAACGTACAAGTCCCACTCCGGAGTCGAGTGGATCGAGACCATGGTCTGCGGCTGCCCGCTGGCCAAATAAAACCGCCGCTCAGGAGTCATTTGAAAAACCTTCTTGCCGCCCTGCGAAACGTCCAGCACCGCGTAGTCGGAGTTGTAGTTCCCGTTCGAGTCCTGCGTGAAGCCCATGCACTCCAGCGTGTACGGCCCCACGCCCATCTTTGAGTGCAACCCCATTTCGCTTTCGATGCTCCGGTTAAACGCCGATCCCGCCAGCCCAATCACCACAACCACCACTCCGATATGAACGACGTACCCGCCATATCTCCGAGTGTTGCGCCGCGTCAGCAGCCACGTCGCCGCGAACAAATTACGGTGCGTTTGCCGCGAAATCACGCCGGCGCCGCGCAAAAACTCCGCGATAATCGCCGTAAGCACCGCTGCCGCTACCGCGAACGCCACGATCGCGTAAAAGCTGCCGGAATCGAGCGTGCCATCTTTCCATGGCCGCACTCCCACCGCCAGGCAAACGATCACCGCTACCCACAGCGCAATCACCGGCAGTACAAAATTCCGCTTGACGGCTTTGAACGACGTGGCTCGCCACGGCAGCAGCGGCCCCACACCGGTCAGAAACACGAGAAACAGTCCAATGGGCACGGCGACGCGGTTATAAAAGGGCGCGCCTACCGTCACTTTCGTCCCCTGCACATATTCCGAAATGATGGGGAAAAGAGTGCCCCATAGAATCACAAAACACGCCGTCAGCAGCACCAGATTATTGAACAGGAAGCTCGACTCGCGGCTTACCAGCGATTCCATATGGTGTTCCGTGTGCAAATGGCTCCGTTGCAAAACGTACGTGAAGATGCATACCGCGAGCACGATGCCCATGAAAACGACAAACCAGGTCCCGATCGACGACTGCGCAAACGCGTGCACCGAGCTCACCAGGCCGGCTCGAGTCAGCAGTGTTCCCAGCATTGTCAGCAGGAACGTGGAGAAGATCAGCCATACATTCCAGCTCTTCATCATCCCTTTGCGCTCCTGCATCATCACCGAGTGCAAAAATGCGGTGCCCGTCAGCCACGGCATGAAGCTCGCGTTCTCCACCGGATCCCAGCCCCAATACCCACCCCAGCCCAGCACCGCGTAGGCCCAGTGCATGCCAAGAAAAATGCCACATGTCAGGAACAGCCACGTCACCATCGTCCAGATGCGCGTAACTCTGATCCACTTTTCTCCCGGATAGCGCATCATCAGTGCGCCCAGCGCGAATGCGAACGGCACCGAGAATCCCACATACCCCAGATAAAGCATCGGCGGGTGAATCACCATCTCCGGGTACTGGAGCAGGGGATTGAGACCGTTGCCATCTTCGGGGACCGCGCCGCTTAGCAGAGCAAACGGGGGTGCGGCAAATACCAGCACCGACAGAAAGAACACCTGAATGCCGGCCAGAATCGTGCCCGCATACGCATAGAGCTTCACGTCTGTCTTGTGCCGCAGCCGCAGAATGAACCCATACGTCCCCAGCAGCCACGCCCACAGCAACAGCGAGCCTTCCTGGCCGCTCCACAAGGCCGCAAACTTGTATGGAATGGGCAACGCGCGATTCGAGTGTTCGAGGATGTAAGTGATCGAGAAGTCGTTGGCAAAAACTGACCAGATCAGCGCGAATGCGGCGCCCGTGACCGCTATAAATCCCGCAATCCCGGCCCGCCGAGCCGTATCTGCGAGCCGCTCAGGAGAGATTCGAGCCGGCTGACCGGTCGAAATCAGCCGCAGTGCCACCGCCCCCGCGAATAGATTGTAAGCGCCCAGAACCAGTGCAATAAGAAGGCAAAAGCTGCCAAATGTCGCCATTACAGCAGATCTCCATTCGGTGTAAAACGGAACCGCAACCTCTTCGTGGCGCTTTGCTTAATGGAGCGCCACACCGCCCGGTCCTTGAATCCTCACGCGGGCCGGAGAAACGCCCAGAGATCCAACTTCGAATCCCTGGATGATTGTCGCACGCACGCGAGAAGCAGATGACCTCCAGGCGGTCGAGCTTATTCTCCATC
>JASHSG010000214.1 GCA_030040935.1 Acidobacteriaceae bacterium
CCTCGGAACTTTTACCGTCGCCGCGCTCGACGTACGCGCCCACGACTCCGCCGCGCATGTGCGTGTCACCGTCAGCTTCAACGCCGAGGGCCGCGAGCCGTGGGTCACTGCCGGCGTTTCGAGCGACTTGAACGAAGCCGCGCTGATGGCCATCGTCGACGGCTTTCACTACTGGCTCCTGATGCAGAACGGAAGCGCAGCCCACTCCGGCAAATCTATAGGGCAGCCCGCCGCGCAGCCGGTTACTGGGATGGTTCGCTAGAGGCCGTCTTCAAAATCCGGCGTAAGCTGCACAGCCAAAAGCTATTATCCTCACATCCCAACTTGGGCACGGGTTTCCCGCTCCGGAACTTCCCGATCAAAAGTGAGTTCTATCCCCATATTGGGTGATTTCACTCACAGAAGTCCTGCCCACATACTCCCACACTAAGGCCAATCCAGCAGAAGAACTGGTGTGATCCGGCAAGTGGTCGGAGTTCGAAATGTCAGGTTGGTCCCTTCTGATCTGTTGTCATCGGCCCCGTGGGAAATCCCCGGAGGGAGTACTGACGTGTCCACTCAGGTTCTGCACGCACCGCTTGACTTAGCCGCCGTCGGCCCGGCGTCCCGCTACATTCGCGAATCGCGGATCGAACTGCTCAATTATGAAACCGAGGAACTTGCCGCACTGCGCTTCTCCATCATCCTTACCGCGCGTTGGGCAGCGTCGGATAATGAGCCTCCCCAGCACCGTGCCGAACTGCGCGAGGAACTCGCGTTGCTCCACAGGCATTACAGCGACAAAATCGATGAGATCGCCATGACCTTCGGCGTGCAGCAGGCAATGCAGGCACAGAACGAAGTAGAGCAAACGGTGACGGTGCCGCGCGACCTGAAGCCAATCCCCATGAGGATCGAAGGCAAAGATTGCGCCGACGAAGATTTCGGCCTCTGAGGCCGAATCGCAATTGGGGCTTCATTCCCCGTCTTAGGGCAGATACCTTTAGGCCCCTGAGATAGCTCTTGAACCTTTGCGCCGCTTTAGCCCCTGAATAACAGCCGTTCGAGCGCCGCTATATCTCATTAACCTAATGCGGCGTTCGACAAAATGCGCCACTCCCCATTGCGGAAGTGGCGCATTTGTTTTTGGGCATAACCTTAACAGGACAAATTACTTGGCTGCCAGCGATGGCCGCGTATCGAGCCTGCCGTCAGCGTAGCCCTTCGCCATCTCGCTAATCGGAATCGGCGCGTAGTCGCCTGCGTGGCCGGCCTGGCCGAACTCGGTCATGCGCAGTGCCACAACCTTCGCCATCGCCTCGCGCGCCGGCTTCAGGTAGTCGCGCGGATCGAACTTCTCCGGGCTCTCGGCGAACACCTTGCGGATGGCGCCCGTAATTGCCAGCCGATTGTCGGTATCGACGTTGATCTTGCGCACGCCGTTGCGGATGCCGAGCTGAATCTCCTCGATCGGCACGCCCCACGTCGGTTTCAGCTTTCCGCCGTATTCGTTCACGATGTCCTGCAGGTCCTTCGGCACCGACGAGCTCCCGTGCATCACCAGGTGCGTGTGCGGCAGCCGTTTGTGAATCGCGATCAGAATGTCCATCTTCAGCACTGATCCGTCGGGCTTCTTTGAGAATTTGTATGCGCCGTGGCTGGTCCCGATGGCGATGGCCAGCGCATCCACGCCGGTACGCTCCGCAAACTCCACCGCCTGGTCCGGATCGGTTACGTGTTCCAGGCCCGTGCCGCCTGCACCGTGGCCGTCTTCAATGCCGCCCAGCACGCCAATCTCGCCCTCCACCGTCACGCCGCGTTCATGCGCGTAGTCCACCACCCGCCGCGTTACGTCAACATTCTGCTCGAAAGTCGACGGCGTCTTGCCATCTTCCAGCAGCGATCCATCCATCATCACGCTTGTGTAGCCCAGCGCGATCGCGCTTTTGCAGGTTTCGAAGCTGTTTCCATGATCCTGGTGCATGGCGATCGGAATGTCAGGATTCAGCTCGGCCGCAGCCTGAATCAGTTTGAATAAATAAAGATCCTCGGCAAACGCCCGCGCGCCGCGGCTCGCCTGCACGATCACGGGCGACTTGGTCTGCTTTGCCGCCATCATGATCGCCTGAATCTGCTCCATGTCGTTGACATTGAAAGCACCGACGCCGTATTCACCCTTCGCAGCTTCGTCGAGGAGCTGCCGCATTGCAACGAGAGGCATATAAATTCTCCTTTGGTGTGGCTTCGGCCGCTAGTAGCTTCGCGCCAATTGGCTTTGCATGCTCGCGCTTTTCCGCTCGGCCGCTGGAAATGTAGTCAATCCCATGGTAGCAGAGGACCGCCCGCGAAACCTTGAACCAGCTACGCCCACGCGATTCTGCAGTTCCGAACCAGTCAGGCTTAAGCTCCGCAGTTTCCAAAAAGGTACATTTCTCAAATTCCAGCGGCTAGGCGATTGCATCCGGAACCACGGTAATTCGCACGCGCTCGATTTTCGGCCCGCCGGCCCAGTTCATCCGATTCTGCTCAATCGTCTCATCCTGATCGATTCACTGGCTCACGAGTCGAAATCGTCCTTTGCCCAGCGGATTCCGCCAGAAATTATCCCGACCTGCCCGCGGGGAACAATCCCGATTGCGTTCGAGGCCAGATTGGAAACATAAAATCGCCGGCTTGCCTCAAGTGAGAGATAAACCTCAGCGCATGGCGTGCTTCAACCCTGTCGGCTGATGCACAACGCGCGGCCTAAACATAGGTGACCTGTCCCAGCACAACCGCTCCCTTCGCTCCCGTCGCCGCCGGCACGTTTCCCGGCATTCCATGCCAGGTTTCCCATGCCAGCAACGCAAACGCCGCGGCCTCTTTCGCTCCCGCGGGCATTCCAAACTTCTCGCTCGTCGCCACCGTGCATCCCAATGGTTTCAGATGCGAGGCCAGCATTGTGACAAGGGTTTTGTTGCGCGATCCGCCGCCCGAGACAATGAAGTCCACGCCCTGCCCCTGCATCTTCGGCCTCACGAACCGCGCGTAGCTCCGCGCAATCGTCTCTGCCGTCAGTGCCGTCGCCGTCGCCAGCGCGTCGTGTGGATTCTTGTTCTGCGCCCGGCACGCCGCCAGAAACCTCGCCGCGTAATCGCGCCCAAATTGCTCGCGGCCCGTGGTCTTTGGCGGTTTCAACCGGAAATATGGATGGCGCAGCGCCGCGTCCAGCGCCGGCCTGAGCACAGATCCCTTCGCCGCCAGCGCGCCGCCGCGATCAAACGCTTTGCCGAAAAGCTTCTGCGCCAGCCAGTCGACGACCATGTTGCCCGGGCCTGTATCAAAAGCAATAAGTTCCTCGATGTCGCTGCCCGCTGGGCTCGCAGTCAGGTTTGCAATGCCCCCGATATTTTGCAGCACGCGCCCCCGCCTGGCGTCGGAATATAAAACGTAGTCCAGCAGGGGAACCAGTGGAGCTCCCTGCCCGCCGGCGAGCATGTCCCGCGGTCGAAAATTCGAGACCACGGGGACTTGAACCGCAGCCGCAATTGCCTGCGCCTCGCCCGCCTGCCATGTGCACGCAAATCTTCGTCCCGCGTAGTTTTCCGCGCGCGCCTGATGATAGAGCGTCTCTCCATGGCAGCCCACGAGGTCCAGCTTCAACCTGTGCCTGCCCAGTGTCTCCTTCACTGCCTCGGCATACGCCATCCCCAGCCGCCAGTTCAGCCGCGCCAGCTCAGCTGTCGATGTCGACCTCGCGTCCATTGCCGCCAGCACTGCTCTCCGAAGCGCAGCGGGGAAGGGAAATGCTTCATGCGCCAGAAGCTTCACCTTCGGCTTGGCGAGATCGGGATGTCTCATTCTCGCGGTGCGTGGCGACGGTTCCCCAGGTCCAGGGTGGCCTCGCGGCGCGATGCGGACCACTGCCACATCGATCCCATCGGCTGAAGTCCCGCTCATCACTCCCGCCACCGTCATTGCGCGGAGAATCATCGTGCAACCAGCCCGGTTTTGCCGGCCGCCTGTGTCACTGACGCGCCGAATTCAAGAATCCGTGCGCGCAGAGTCTCAAATTGCCGCTTGCTCAACGCTGCCGGCATATCCGTCCCGAAATCCTTCGCGCGCTTCCGCTCCGACTCGCGCGCCCGCGCAAGAAGCAGTCTGCCGAACGCCGCCGAACGCTCGCCTTCGGAGATGAGCGCCTCATAAACCCTCAGAATCTCCTCCGGGTGGTGACAGATCAAGAGCATATCCGAGCCCACGCGCACGGCCTCCACTCCCGCCTCGCCGGTCGGCATGAAATTTGCCACGCCCCCCATCTCCAAATCGTCGGTGAGAACCATACCGCGATAGCCGATGCGTCTCTTCAGCACTTCGCCCACCCAGAAGCTCGACACGCTTGCCGGTTGCTTCTTGCCCTTGGTCAGCGGATACGCAGCGTGGCTTACCATCACCATCGGCAATTCACCTCCGAGTTCGCGGTAAGGCTCCAGGTCCTCATGCCACACCTTCTGCCACGTGCGGCGAATCATTGGCGTCTTAAGGTGCGAATCGAGCGTACCTCCGCCCAGTCCGGGAAAGTGCTTGCCGCATCCTGCCACTCCTTCCGCTCGCAGCCCGGCCAGAAACGGCCGCGCATATCCGACCACCTCCGCACCTGTTCCACCCGCTGTGCGCGTCCCCATCACCTGGTGCGATTCGGGGAGACCAAGGTCGAGCACGGGCGCCAGCGGCGAGTTGAAACCGAACCCCGTTACCGCTCGCGCAATCAGTTGTCCGTGTTCGTACGCCAGAGAACCCTGGGCGGTCCCTCTCTGGCGCGTCCTTGCTTTTGCGCCAAAGGCGGAACTTCGGCAATCTTCAATCTCGCCTTGCGCCCGCATCGCCTTCGCCACTGTCTCCACCGCGGGAATCGGCGCCAGAGCATTCCGCAGACGGTCCACTGTACCGCCTTCCAGATCGACAAACCGCGCGCAGTGCGGCCCGCAGAATTCGGCCGCCTCCGCCACCAGCGCCCGCGTCTGATTCACGTTCTCGATGTTTCGACGAAACAAAATGATCCCCGCCGGCCGCAGAAGCTTGAGCCACGCGCGCTCCAGATTGGTGAGCTCCGTTCCTTCCAGGCCCACCACCAGCAATCTTCCCGCCGCCTTCCGCAATTCCATCTTCATCCGCTTCGTTCCCTCGGCCCCCGCTTCCCAGTGCCTGTTTCCTAATCCCTGTTCCTTCCGTTCTTCACTTCCTGCCTCAATTCTTCCAGCAGATTCAGTGCCTGCAGGGGCGTCAGTGCGTTCACGTCCGTTTGCTCAATTCGGTCCACAACCTTCTGCGAAAGCGGCGTGAAGATCGTCAACTGCATGGGGTCGGGCTCCGTCTCCACCTGTACGCTCCGCCGCTCCTGCTTTTCATGCTGTCTGAGTACGTGCTTCGCCCGCTCGATCACCGGCGCCGGCAGCCCCGCTAGCCGTGCCACCTCAATTCCGTAGCTCTTGCTCGCTGCACCCGGCTCGATGTTGTGCAGAAACACGATTCCGCTCGCCGTCTCCTTCACGCCCACGCGAAGATTGCGCACGCGCGGCAACTTCTCGGCCAGCATCGTCAGTTCGTGATAGTGCGTGGCGAACAATGTCCTGGCCCCCACTTCGGCATGCAAATACTCAACCGTCGCCCATGCCAGCGAAAGCCCGTCGAATGTGGCCGTCCCGCGCCCCATCTCGTCCAGCAGAATCAGCGACCGCCTGGTCGCCGTATTCAGAATCGTCGCCGTCTCGGTCATCTCCACCATAAACGTCGACCGCCCGCGCGCCACATTGTCGCTTGCCCCGATCCGCGTATAGATGCGGTCTACCAGCCCCAACCTCAGGCTTTCGGCCGGAACAAAATTCCCCATCTGTGCCATCAGCACGACCATTGCCGCCTGCCGCAGGTACGTGCTCTTACCGCCCATGTTCGGGCCTGTCACCAGCAGCAAGCTCGGCGCTTCCGCACCTCCACTTTTTTCGCCGCAATCCCTGTGGGCGCAAAGATAGAGATCGTTCGCTATGAACCGTCCCTCCCGCGTCTCCTCCAACCACTGCTCGATCACGGGATGCCGTGCGCCCACAGCTTCGAGCACCGGTTCTTCCGCCAGCTTTGGCCGCACATAGTGCCGCGCCGCTGCCAGGTGCGCAAAACAAGCCAGCAGATCCGCTTCCGCCACCGCCCTCGAGCTGCGCCGGATGCGCCCTGAGCTTTCGAGAACGCATCTTCTCAATTCGGCAAAAATCCGTTTCTCGATTTCAACCGACCGGTCATGCGCGGAAAGAATCTTTCGCTCGTACTCCTGCAGCTCCGGCGTCGTGAATCGTTCTGCGTTCACCAGCGTTTGTTTGCGCTGGTAGTCTGCCGGCGCTAGCCCAAGATTCGCTTTGGTAATCTCGATGTAATAGCCGAACACCGAGTTGTAGCGCACCTTGAGCGACCCGATTCCCGTCCGTTGCCGCTCGCGTTCTTCAATGGCCGCAATCGCTTGCCGCCCGCTCGTCGAAACCGATCGCAACTCGTCCAGTTCGGCGTCCACTCCCGACGCAATCGCACCACCGTCGGAGCAGGTCAACGGCGGCTCGTCCACCAACGTCTTCACAATGCGCGCGGCCACCTCGTCCAGCGTGTCGAGCTGATCCGCAATTGTGCGCCACCGTGGTGCTGCCATGGCATCGAGTCCTGCCTTCACACCCGGCAGACGTGCCAAGCTCACCGCCAGCGCCCGCACGTCGCGCGGTCCCGCCGAATCAAGCGAAATCCGCGCTAGCAGGCGTTCTAAATCCAAAACTCCGAGAAACGCGCGTCGAATCTCCTCGCGCTTCAGCAAATCGCCCAGCGCCTCGTCCACCGCTTCGTACCGCGCTTCAATTTCCGCCGCATCGTTTAGCGGCCGCAGGATCGTCGCCCGTAGCAGCCGCTTACCCATCGGAGTCAGGCACGCATCAAGCGTTCGATAGAGTGTCGCGCCATCGTCCTGTCCGGAAAAAAGCGGCTCAATCAACTCCAGATTCCGCACTGTCACCTGATCCAGCTCCAATGCCGTCGAATGTTCCTCGAATTTCAGGCTGTCAATGTGCAGCGCTTCGTTTTTTTGTGTCGAGCGCACGTAGTGCAGCACCGCGCCTGCCGCAATCGCCGCCGCCTCATGTCCATTCAGCCCGAAGCCTTCGAGCGACCGCACGTTCAATTGCCGCTCCACCACCGGCACGGCGTACTCTCGCGTCCACACCCAATCTTCGACCCGCGTCCGCGCCGGAATCCGTTCCAGTTGCGCCGGCGCCTGCACGCTCGCCGCCAGCAGCACTTCACTCGGTCCTGCCAGCAGCAGCTCCTCCACCGCCTGTGCCCGTGCGTTCGCTCCGCGAAACTCCATGGTGCGAAACTCGCCTGTCGAAACGTCCAGCAGCGCCACTCCACACACAGGATGCTGGCGCCCCAACCTGGCTGCATCGTTGCTTTTGCGGCCCGCGCGCGAGGGATCTTGGTGCTCCCCGCCGCCCATCGCACTGGCGCTCTGCCGAGCCTCAAACAGAGCCGCCAGAAAGTTGTTCTGTTCCTGTCCCAGCCCCGCATCGAGCGCCGTCCCCGGCGTCAGAACACGCGTCACTTCGCGCTTCACCAGTTTCTTGGTGAGCTTCGGATCCTCCATCTGATCGCAGAGAGCAATCCGGTAGCCCTTGCGCAACAGCCGCGTCACGTATTGCTCCACGGCATGGAATGGCACGCCGCACATGGGAACGTTCCGTTCCTTGTCGCGCGCCGTTAGTGTCAGCTGCAGCTCGCGGCTCGCCACAGTCGCGTCATCATAAAAGAGCTCGTAAAAATCCCCCATCCTGAAAAACACCAGTGCATCGGGATTCTGGTGCTTGGCAGCGGCCCACTGCCTCATGAACGGAGTCAACTCCGATGTATTTTTCTTTCCCGCCTCTCGTTCCGCCGGCGCCGCGTCGACCAAGATCTCTTCGGCAGCGGTGCCCGCGTCCAGCAGTTGGGAGCGCGGGGTGTCCACAACGACGTCGGTGGAACCCCTCTCCGATACCGGGGCGCGCGAAGCGCCGAAAAGAGGAGAGCGCGGAGCGCCGCTCGCGGGTTGGGAATCCGCCTTGATCATGTTGCCTTCAAGACTATCGCGGTCCCTCACAGCGGCGAAAGCCGGAGTTGCGTCCCGGAATTCCACTGGCCCCTCTTGAACCAACTTCCGCCCCGTCCGCGCAATAGCTACTCACCTTCAACCGCCGCCGTATACAATCGGTCGGTCACCCGGGAACTTCCGCCCGTCGCGTCCTGGCTCAAAACTCAGAATTCCAAATCCCCGAGGAGGATCATTCGAATGTCCAGCACCAGGCATTATGCGTTCTGCGCACTGGTTTCAATGGCCGCCCTGTTCGCGGCCGTGGCGTCCTCAGCTCAGTCGCCGTTCGACGGCACTTGGAAAACAGATTTGTCGCGGACCAAGTTCAGCCCTAAACCGCTCACCTTCTACATAAGCGGCGGCTGGTATCACTGCGTCAGTTGCAGCCCCGCCTTTGACGTTCTTGCCGACGGCCAGGATCACGCCGTCGCCGGCCAGTCCTGGGACACGATCAGTGTCACGATCGTCGACCCGCACACCATCGCGATCATCACCAGGAAGGGCAGCTCGGTTGATTACGAGCAAACCCGCACTGTCTCCGCCGACGGTAAAACGCTGACCGTCAAATCCACCGGCCATCCCCGGAGCGGCGGTCCCCCCACAAACTTTGTAACCATCAGCAGGCGCAGCGGCTCACCGCACCCTGACGTTCATGCCACTTCAGGCAATTGGATCGTCGAGCATCAAACTGGAAGCGCCAACGCCTTGCTCACCACCTACAAGACTAACGGCGATGAGATCACCATGACCTCGCCCACCGGCGAATCCTACACTGCGAAATTTGACGGCAACGACTACCCGGTGAGAGGTTCATATGGCTGGGACGCCGTCTCGCTCAGAAAAATCAATTCCCACACCATTGAAGAGACAGACAAGCGCGCCGGCACGGTCACCAATGTGACGACATTGATCGTCTCGTCCGACGGCAGGACAATGACCGCCGTCGACACAAACAAGCTTACTGGCCGCGTTACCACCTTCGTTGCCATCAAACAATAGCGGCCAACCGCATCACCATCGGCAACATATCCGGGCCCGTCGCCAATCGCAGCGCCGGGCCGCGGCCCAGCTTCTCTGCATCAAGTCGCAGATCAAGTGATTCTCATCACATCCAACGGTCCCTCCTAAGTCCAAACTGGCTTCCTTGACTTAAGAATCCCAGGGGCCGCGCTTCATGAACACTACCATCCTCCTCCGAAAGCTTATCGCCATCGAACGCATGGTCGGAAAGACCGACAACGACACGCTCCGCGGACTCGTTTACGACGCCGAAGACTATCTCATCCAGATGCAAAGTGCGCAGGCAAAAAGCTTTCTGGCTGAAGCTTGGCGCGACGGCATCGCTCCGCGCCAGGTGCTTCAACGCACTTCGGAGACATAAACTTCGTAACGCCTCAGGACGGCACATTTCAGCGCGCGCCATCAGGGAGGCCGCGGGCCCGCTTCGATCCTCCGCAGGTAACGCGCTTTGCGTACGGACCCCTCCCGGTGATTTGGATCACAGTATACTGAGGGCTGCGACTGTACCCTGAAAGCTGCCATGTATCTGCTTTGGCTACGAGTTGCGGCTATCCTCTATGCCGGCGGATGTGTCGCCGTCTTCCCGGCGGTGCTCTACAACTCCATCCCCTGGCGGAAGACCTGTGTCCACCTCGGCGGTCTTGCCTTTTTCTTCCATTTCGTCTCCGTCGTCGAGATGCTTGTCCTCGCTCATCGGTGGATGCCAGTCGGCGTGCGCGAGATCGAATCTCTTCTCGGCTTCCTCGTTGCCGGTCTGTTTTTCCTTGTCTGGTGGATTTACGACGCCATCTCGCTTGGCATTTTTGCCCTCCCGGCTACATTCTTCCTCGTCTTTATCCCCGCGCTCGGGTCGACCAATTACCGCTTTCCATCGCAGCGCGTCTGGATGAGCTGGTTGGTTGCCCACATCATCGCTCTCTTGCTCGCCTATGCCGCACTTGGCTTCAGTTTGCTGGCTTCTGTCTTGTATCTCGTGCAGGAGCGGCGCATCAAGTCCAAAATCAAACCCGGAAAATCCTCGCGCTTTGCGCCTCTCGATTGGTTGCCGCCCCTCGACACGCTTGAGCGTCTCGCTCTCGCCACCCTTGAGTTCGGATTCCCATGCATGACCGTCGGCCTGCTGATCGGCTCCGTCCTGGTCCAGCAGACGTCGCTTGGCGCTTCCTACTTCCTCGATCCCAACATCCTGGCCTCGTTCGCCATGTGGATCGTCTACGTCACGCTCCTTCTGCTCCGTCGTGGCGTTGGAATTCGCGGCCGCAAGGCGGCCTACGTCTCCGGCGCAGCCCTTGTGGCCATGATGGCCGTTTGGGCCGTCAACTTCTTCAGCCAGGTGCACAGGTTCGGCCCCCAATGACGCTCACACTCATTGGCGTGAACCACAAAACGGCGCCCATTGCGCTGCGCGAAAAGATCGCCATCGGCCGCGGCGAGCTTGCAGACACGACCCGCGCTTTGGCTGCCGTGCCGGGAGTCTCCGAGTGCATGATCGTCTCCACCTGCAATCGTGTGGAACTCATCTCGATCGTCGAAGGTGACGAGGTTCCTGTCGCAGCCTTTCTCTCGCGCCACTTCGGCATCGACGCTTCAGTCATCGCACCCCATCTCTACGAGTACCGCGGCAATGATGCCGTCAGCCATCTCTTCCGCATGGCAGCGAGCCTCGATTCCATGGTCGTCGGCGAGCCGCAGATTCTCGGCCAGGTTAAGGAGGCCTTCGCCGTCGCGCGCGCCGCCGGTACAGTGTCGGGCCAGCTCGAGCATCTGCTTCAGGGAGCCTTTGCGGCGGCCAAAAAAGCCCGGAGCGAAACCGGCATCGGCTCCAGCTCTGTTTCTATCGCCTCGGTCGCCGTCGATCTCGCCCGCAAGATCTTCGGCTCGCTCGAAGGGCGCACCGTCTTTCTCGTCGGCGCCGGCAAAATGAGCGAGATCGCTGCGCGGCATCTCGTGCAACAGGGTGCCGGCACCATTCTCGTCTCGAATCGCACCGCCGAACGAGCCCGTCGCATGGCCCAGGAATTCCAGGGTTCGATCCTTCCCGAGATCATTGACTTTAGCCAGCTCTACGACGCCGCCAGCCGCGCCGACATTGTCATCAGTTCCACCGGGGCGCCGCATCCCATCTTTCGCCCCGAGCACGGACAGGCTTTTCTTCACAAGCGTCGCAATCGCCCCATGTTCTTCATCGATATTGCTGTCCCGCGCGACGTTGATCCCTCGATGAACAACCTCGACGGCATCTTCGTTTACGACATCGATGATCTGCAACAAGTCGCCGCCTCGCACATGGAGGAGCGCAGCCATGCGGCCATCGACGCCGAAGCGCTGATCGCCCTTGAAGTCGAGCGCTTTCATCAGCGCCAGCGCACCGTCAATGTCGCCCCTGCGATCGTCGCCCTCCAGAGACGAGCTGAGGAGATTCGCGTCGCCGAGATGGAGCGCCTGCACAGCCGTCTGGGCACGCTCACGGTCGAGCAGCTCGCCGCCGTCGAGGCGCTCACGCGCGGCCTCGTTAACAAATTTCTTCATCAACCCATGGCGGCATTGAAGCAAGCCGCGCGCGAAGGCGACTCTGCCAAGCTCGACGCGCTCTGTGAGGAATGGTCGGTTTCGCCTGTCGCAGCGAGCGAAACGCCGTCAGCCTCGCCGCACAATGCGTCGCGTGCGCCTGATGAACCTGTGCCGGGTCGCGGGCACGGTCAAGGCGAGAAGATCGCCGGCTCAGCCGTCTTTGAAGGCGACGTCGAGGTAAGCCGATGAAACTCCGCATCGGCAGCCGCGGATCGCAGCTCGCCCTCTGGCAGGCAAATCACATTGCCGAATTGCTGCGTGTCCAGGGTCATGAAGTCGAAATCCAAATCATCAAAACCACCGGCGACCGCCTGCAGGATGTTAGCCTCGCCGAGGTCGGTTCCAAGGGCATGTTCACCAAGGAAATCGAAGATGCGCTCGCCGCCGGCCATATCGATCTCGCCGTTCACTCGCTTAAGGATTTGCCCACCGAGCTGCCCGCCGGCTTCGCACTCGCCGCCACGCCGCCGCGTGTCGACCCACGCGATGTCTTCGTTTCCATCGAGTACGCGAGTCTCGCCGAGCTGCCGCGCCACGCGCGCGTGGGCACGAGCAGCCAGCGCCGTCGCGCCCAGCTCAAAGCCCTCCGCAGAGACATTGAAACCGTCGAGTTTCGCGGTAACGTCGACACCCGCCTTCGCAAGCTCGCTGAAGGCCAAGTGGACGCGATTTTGCTCGCCGCTGCCGGTCTCGACCGTCTCGGCAAGACCGATAACGTGCGCGAGCGCCTCGATCCTAAGAACTTCTGCCCCGCCCCTGGCCAGGGAGCGCTCGGCATCGAGATTCGGCATGGAGATGTGGAGACACTTGCCGCCGTCGCCTTTCTTAACCACGCCGACACGCGTTTCGCCGTCACCGCCGAGCGTGCGGCCCTGGCTGCGCTCGGCGGGGGTTGCCAGGTTCCCATCGGCATTCATTGCCGGTCGTCGTTTGCTGAGGACATTCCTGCCGTCTCATGGTGGGAGATCTTCGGCGTCGTCGCTTCGCCCGATTCAGGCCAGATCGTCCGCGTCCATCTCCATGCCCCGCGACAGAACACCGATCCTGCCTCCTTGGGGCGCGAGGCCGCTGAAGTTCTCCTGGCCGACGGGGCGGGCCCGCTGCTCGTGGCCGCCGGCAATATCGCCGGCGGTGCCGCGTGATGTCCGCACTCCCTCTCGCTGGCCGCCGCGTGCTCGTAACCCGCGCCGCGCACCAGGCCGGAAAGCTTTCTGATGGCCTTCGCGCGCTCGGCGCCGAACCCATCGAAGTCCCCCTCCTCGAAATCCGCCCGCCCGCAAGCTTCGACGCCCTCGATCATGCTCTCCGCGCGCTCTCGTCCTACGATTGGCTCATCCTCACCAGCGCCAATACCGTCCGCGCGCTCGTCGATCGTCTAGCCCAGCTAAAGATCCCGATCCAAAGGGCTGCTCCCCGGCAGGGGGTGGCTGCGATCGGCGAAACCACAGCCTCCGCCGCGCGCGACGTCGGCCTCACCGTCGCCGTTGTTCCCGCGTCTTACATGGCCGAATCGCTCGTCGCCGAAATTGCACCGCGTGCAGCCGGACAACGCATTCTTCTCGCACGCGCCGCCATTGCCCGCGATGTCATTCCCGACGCCCTCCGCGCCACCGGTGCCACCGTTGATGTGGTCGACGCTTATCGCAACGTAATGCCCGAATCCGCTCCCGTGCTTCTCCGCGCTGCCCTGGCCAAGGGGATTGACGCCATTGCCTTCACCAGTTCCTCCAGCGCCACCCATCTCGCTGGCGCTGCGCGCCTCGCCGGCCTCGCATTTCCGTTTCCCGACGTCGCTGCAATCTCCATCGGCCCCATCACCAGCCGAACCCTCTGCTCGCTCGGCTGGGAACCCGCCGCTGAAGCAGTCCCGTCCGACATTCCAGGGCTGCTTCAGGCCACTGTCCGGGCCCTCGGCTAGCAGCGTTGTCAAGAGCCGAATCAGGGCGAACCATACCCATCCCGTTCATTCCATGCCGGATATTTTTTCTCGCGAGTTTGCCGGTCAATTCCGCAAAATCGCTATCCTTGTCTTAGGCTCGAAGAAGGGAGATTTTTCCTCCTTCAATTGGCCGGACGCCTTCGAGGTTCCAATGTGCAGGCCAGCTCGATGAGGATCCTCGAAACCCGGCCTTGCAACAAAACAGTGCAAAGACGGCGAAAAAAGGGTCATAAGTCCTTTATTTGGAGGATTTTGATATCATAAGTTCTTTGGAATCAATGAGTTACGAGGATTAATCGAAGGTATAAGGGCACTAATATACTTGACACACCATCCTCTTTTTGATACAGTTATTTCATGGAAAACGATGCTGAAAACAAAGAGTTTCCGAAAAGCCTCCATCAAGCCGTCCAGTATTTCGCCGATCCTGACGTTTGCGTGGACTTCGTAGCCTTCATGCGCTGGCCAGATGGGGTCACCTGCCCTCATTGC
>JASHSG010000215.1 GCA_030040935.1 Acidobacteriaceae bacterium
GCCGCATCCCTCGTTTCCGCATCGATGCCGAGCACCTCTGCGCCCTCGGCAGCCTTCATCTGCACGCTTGCCGCCATGCGTCCGATTATACCTTCGGCCGTTTTTCCCGCGCGCCGAGCCTGCTGCCGGTCTCCAGCCGGCAATCTCGCGTTTGACGGCCCCGCCGCCGGGCAATAGCTTGGAAGAGAGCGAATCAACGTGCCCATTCGCTCGCCCGGTTTCTGGAGGTTGGATGCGCCCGAGGTCGTTCACTTGCTATTCAACCGGTCTTTGGCTTCTTTTCTTGCTCCCGGCATGGCCCGCGGCGTCGGCGCAGAATCTGCAAAGCTTCGAGAAACGAATTACCGTCAAGGTGCTTCCCAACGGGCTCACGCTGATCCTTTGCGAGCGCCACGATGCGCCCGTCTTCAGCTTCACCACATTCGTCGACGCGGGCGACGTCGACGATCCCTCCGGCGAAAGCGGCCTCGCGCACATGTTCGAGCATCTCGCTTTCAAAGGCACAAGCCAGATCGGCACCACCGACTATGCCGCTGAAAAAATCGCTCTCGCCAGGGTTGAGGCCGCTAATGATGCCTATGAGGCCGAATACCTCAAGCCCGTCGGCCGCAGCGAGGCCAGGCTTAAAATCCTCAGGAGCGCCTTTCTCGCCGCCCAGGACGAAGCTGAGAAATACGTCGTCCCTAACCAGTTCACCGAGGTCGCTGAAGCCAACGGCGCGAACGACGTGAATGCCGCAACCGGCCTCGACGACACGCAGTATTACTGGTCCATGCCCGAAAACCGGCTCGAGCTTTGGGCCTGGCTTGAATCGAGCCGCCTGGCCGATGTTGTCCCGCGCGAGTTCTACAAGGAGCGCGATGTGGTGATGGAAGAGCGCCGCATGCGCGTCGATTCCGATCCGATTGGCCGGCTCGAGGAGCAGCTTCTGGCTACGGCCTACGTCGCGCACAACTACGGCCGCAGCGATATCGGCTGGCCCAGTGAGGTTAGCCAGATCACGGCCGCCGAGGCCATGGCCTTTCACAGAAAGTACTACGTCGGCGGCAATATCGTTATCGCCATCGTCGGCGATGTCAGTCCCAAAACCGACTTGCCCATGCTGGAAAAGTATTTCAGCCGCATTCCCGCCGGCCCCAGGCCTGAGGACATGACAACCGTCGAGCCGCCGCAGTTTGCCGAAAAGTCCGTCGTCATCCGTGAGCAGACCCAACCGGTCTATATGGAGGGCTATCACCGGCCCAGCTACCGCGACCCCGACGACGCCGTCTTCGACGCCATCAGCGATATCCTCTCCAACGGCCGCGTCTCGCGCCTCTATCGCAGCCTCGTGGAGCAGCAGCAGATCGCCGCTGAAGCTCAAGGCTTCAGCCCCTTCCCCGGCGAAAAGTACCCCAGCCTCTTTGCCTTTTATGCCCAACCGCTCCCCGGCCACTCTCCCTCCGAAATGCGCGAAGCGATTCACAGGGAGATCGACAAGCTCAAAACCGCCGACGTGACCGGCGCCGAGCTTCAGATGTTCAAAACTCGCGCTCGCGCCGACATCCTCCGCGGCCTCGCCGACAACCAGGGCCTCGCCGATTCACTCGCCGAATACCAGACGCGCTATGGAGACTGGCGCGAGTTATTCCTGCAGCTCGACCGGGTCGACAGAGTCACCAGAGCCGACATTCGCCGCGTCGCCAATAATGTCTTCGTTGCCTCCAACCGCACCAGTGCGGAGATTGACACCGATCCGCTGCCCGCAGCCGCCAGATCGGATGGAGCCGCGCCATGATGAGGGTCGGAATGCCGCTCAATTGGGGGCCCCGCGTCCGGATTTTCGGTCCGGGGAGCGGCCGGCTCATCGCCGGATGCCTGGCCGCCTCCGCCGCCATCGCGTCATCTGTTCTGCCCGCCCAGCAATCCCGGCCTTGGGAGCAGATTCCCATTCCGCCGCTGCACGCCTTTCATCCGCAGCAGCCCAAGCGCATCGAGCTGAAAAATGGCATTGTCATCTTTCTCCAGGAAGATCACGAGCTGCCCTTTATCTACGGCTCGGTGCTCGTTCCCGGCGGATCGCGCGATGAAGATCCTGCCAAAGCCGGATTGGTCGGCCTTTACTCCCAGGCATGGCGCACCAGCGGCACCGCGAGCATGGACGGCGATGCCATGGACGACCTGCTCGAATCGAAGGCGGCGCATATCGAGACCGACGGCGACGACGATTCCACCGCCATTTCCTGGGATTCGCTCACGAGTGACGCTGATCAGGTCTTCTCGCTGGCCATGGACCTTTTCTTCCATCCCAGCTTCAGTGCTGCCAAGCTTGAGCTGGCCAAGCAGCAGGAAGCCGCCGGGATTGTCCGTCGCAACGATGATGAGGATGAGATCGCTGGCCGTGAATCGGCAAAGCTGGTCTACGGAGCCGGCAGTCCTTACGCGCGCCAGCCTGAGCTGGCCACGATCGCCGCCGTCACTGTCTCCGATCTCCAGGCCTGGCACGATCGCGCGCTCAAGGGAAAGCTCATCGTCGGAATCTATGGCGACTTCGATCCTGTGGCCACCGAGGCCAGGGTGCGCGCGGCCTTTGAGGATCTTCCGCCGGTGACGCCCGCGCCGCCCCGTCATGATGAATTTCCCGGGCCGCGCCCCGGCGTCTATTTCATCGACAAAGAAGACGTGAACCAATCCAACGTGCAGATCGTGGGCATTGGCGTTGACCGCCGCAATCCCGATGTGGCGGCAATCGCCATAATCAATGAAATTCTCGGCGGCGGATTTGGCAGCCGGCTCTTCGTCAAAATCCGCACCGAGCGGGGATTGGCTTACGACGTCGATGGGGGCTTCGGCCTCACCTACGACCATCCCGGCACGTTCCAGGTTGAAGCCCTCACCGCAAGCGAAAAAACCGTCGATGCCGCTAAACTTGCGCTCGCTGAAATTGCCGCCCTCAACACTCGCCCCTTCACGCCCGCCGAACTCAAGCGCGCCAAGGACGATATCCTCAACTCCTTCATCTTTGAATACGACACCAAAGACAAGATTCTCGACGAGAGCGAGCGGCTCGAGTTCTACGGCTACCCCGCCGGCTATCTTGAGGCTTATCACGCGGCCCTTGAGAAAGTCACTCTCGCCGATCTCGCCGCGGCCGCCGGCAAATACGTTCACCCCGGCAAGCTCGCCGTGCTGGTGGTCGGCAACGGGCCTCAGATCAAGCCGGGTCTCGATAACCTCGGCATGGGCGCGCCGCAGCCCATCGACATAACCATTCCGCAACCCTCCGCTCCGCCGGCGGGCGGCGGTGCCGCGGAGAATTGACTTGTCGCTCGCGATGATTCGCGAGTGAATATCTCTCTTCGATTCGGCCGGCAAGACTGGAGAAAGTGAAATGAAGAAAAGCTCAAACCAGGCGGCAAAGGCTCGCGTCGCCGCCCCCGCCTCCGGCCGTGCCTCCCGGCTTCCCGCACGCCGGCAGGCCGCCGTTGCGCGCCTCGCGGCCGCGGGCGTCACGATCGACCGTCCCGACACGTGCGTCATCGATCCCGAAGTTCAAATCGCGCCCGGCACGGTCATCGAGCCGTTTGCGCAGTTGCTGGGCCGCACTCGCGTCGGGGCCGGCTGCCGCATTCGTTCCTTCTCCGTCATTGAGAACTGCATCCTCGGAGATCGTGTTCAGATCCTGCAAAGCTGCGTCCTCGAGGAATCCACCATCGCCGCCGGCGCTCGCATCGGGCCGTTCACTCACATGCGGCCCGGCAATGAAATCGGCGAAAACGCCCACGTCGGCAACTTCGTCGAATTGAAAAAATCCCGCCTCGGCAAGGGCTCCAAAGCCAACCACCTCAGCTACCTCGGCGATGCCGACATCGGCGAAGCCGCCAACATCGGAGCCGGGACCATCACCTGCAACTACGATGGCTTGTCGAAACACGTCACGCGCATCGGCAAAGGCGCTTTCGTCGGCAGCGACAGCACCCTCGTCGCGCCCGTTTCCATTGGCGACGGTTCCTACATCGGCGCCGGTTCATGCATCACCAAAGACGTGCCCGCCGACGCCTTGGCTGTCAGCCGCACCCGCCAGATCACCAAGAATGGCTGGGCCAGGACGCGCCGCGCCAGGCGCGACGCCAAATCATCGTAATGCCCCGGCGCGCTCTGGCTTCGCTGTCTTTTGCGCTTGCCGCGCTTCTGCTCTTCGTGCCTGCTCTCTGCGCGCAACCCGCTAAGCTCATCGCGCAAAAAATCGCGCCCGGCGTCTGGTTCCTGCCCGGAGACTCATCCCAGGGCTACTGCAACAACATCGTGATCGAGATGAAAGACTACCTCATCGTGGTCGACGCCAACTATCCCGGCCGCGCGCTCGAGCTCGTCAAACAGATCGCCCAGCTCTCCCCCAAGCCCGTCCGCTTCGTCTTCGATACCCACGCCCATCGCGATCACGCTTATGGCAACATCGTCTGGACCCGCGCCGGCGCCACCACCTTTGCCTACCAGGGCGTCCTCGATGAGATGGATCGCTACGAGCCCGCACGCTGGCTCGCCACCGCGGCCGAGCGCGAAGATGTCCGCGCCCTCGATCTCCACGACGCCCCGCGCCCTCAGCTCGTCTTTCGCCGCAGCCCCTTCATCCTCAAAGACTCGACCCGCGAAGTTCGCTTTTACTTTTTCGGCTGGGCCCATACGCGCGGCGACGGCTTTGTCTGGCTGCCTCGCGAACGCGTCCTCTGCACTGGCGATGCAGCTGTCAACGGCCCGCGCAATAAGCTCTGGGACGCAAATCTCGCCAACTGGCCGCGCGTCCTTGCCCGCGCTCTCGCCCTCCAGCCGCTGCACGTTCTCCCCGGCCACGGCGATGCCGGCGGCCCTGAAATTCTCCTCGGCCAGAAACTCTTCCTCGAAGACCTCTGCGCGGCCATCCGGCAGCAGATCGCCGTGGGCAAATCACTCAGCCAAATCACGCCCGCCCTTCCCCTGCGAGACCGCAACTGGATCCCCGCCGACCTCAGCTCTGACTTTGCCATTGCCTACGCGGAATTCACTCAGCACAAGCCCGCCGGCGACATTCCCCACCAATGGCAATGACGCTACAGCTTCGTGCGAACTCGGTGCCACGTTCGGGTGATTGAGACGGGATAACCCGGATGATACTCTCACCAAAAGAGTTGCCGCCGCCCACGCTCTCTGTGTCGCGGCCGTCAACGAGCTCAGTCGATATCTCGTTAATTTTATGGACCTTTCAGGCGGCGGCCGCGTCAAAATGCTGTGCGCGAGTGGCGGCAAAACCAGGGCCTTGGCGAGTTTCATCGATGGCACGCGATTTTGCGCCTGCGTGCGGCGTAAGCGGCGCCGGGAACGTGGGCCGGCAGTTTAGGGAAGTTGTTGTAGCGACGCACGGGTGCTTCGATAAATGCAAGCCGGCCGCGTGGACCCTCTGGAGTGCCGCCGCGCTCCGCGGGTCGCACAGGCATAATAGGACGGAGGCTGCTGCTTGGCGTTGAGTCTGCCAGATGTGAGGGCGATGGGCACTGCGAGAAGCTCGCGCAACGAAGCCGACGCGCGTGCGCGTAGGCCGGCTCGCGTCCTCGTCGTCGACGACGAAGCTCCCGTTCGTACCATGATTGCCGCTGCCCTCGAG
>JASHSG010000216.1 GCA_030040935.1 Acidobacteriaceae bacterium
AGCCTGGCCCTGGCGATTTACTTCGCCTGCCAGGCGGGCATTTTGCTGGGCGTCGACGTTGCGGCGATGACCAGGCCGTTTGCCTTGAATGACTCCGCAGGTTCCGTATCCTGGTCGATCCTTCTCCAGACATTCTTTCAAGACCCACCCGACGCAAATCGGAACGCGGGGATGTTTTGGGAGCCAGGAGCGCTGGCCGGATACCTGAACCTGGCTTTGGTCTTTCTGTGCCTTATCCGCACGCGCTTTACACGCAAGGGCTACTTCATCCGCTTTGCCGTACTGTCGGTGTGCCTTTTGACGACGAAATCAACGGTCGGCTACATAGCATATGGGGTCGTGCTGTGCATGGAAGTAATCGCTCGAACGCGGCCCGGGGGCCAATTCAATTTACCGGGATATGTGAGCGCGGGCCTGGCCCTGGCTGTGTTCTGCGTCCTCGCCGCAAATCAGGACTTTATCGCCCCGAAAATTGAGAACAGCATTCAGGTAGTGACCGAACGTACCGCGAACTGGCAGACAGACCGAATCGGGACGATCGTGTTCGATCTTGATTACATTGCCGCGAGACCCCTGACGGGATGGGGAATGCGTAACGAGACGCGGCTCGCGCTGGACCCCGAACTGACCGATGCGGAAGAAAACGGCCGTGGCAACGGAATGTCGAACTTCGCGGCAACCTTTGGAGTCGTGGCCCTTGGGGTGTGGCTGGTTTCAAGTTACCGAACGCTGCTGCGCCTGGCTCGGCGACGAAAGGTGATTGCCGCGCTGGGCCTACTTGTTCTTGTCATCTCGTTGAATGGGGAATGCTTCTTGAATTATCCTCTCTTTCTCATATTCTTTTTCTCTTTCAGCCCGAAGCGCAGCTGGTCCCATTTCCTGGTCTGGAGGCCGCCGCGGTTGCTTTCACATGCCCCCAATAGCAGCTAAGCCCGACAGCACGCAACCGGCGCTGTCTGCCTCGGAGGTCCGCGTGAATCCGACCAAAGCCTCGGAGTTATGCAAGGGAGGGTCACGGCCGCCGACGTGCCCGGTTTGCAAGTCGGAGAAAGCCGGACGGCTCTTCACCGTTACAGCCGAGGAGTCTGCGCAGCATTTTGTCCTTCGGGAGGCGGACGCGGCGCGTCACCACAAATTATCCGCGCACATCGAAGAACTATGGCATGGAAACGAATGCGCGGTTTGGCGCTGTTCAGAGTGCCAATTTGGGTTCTCGTACCCGTATATTGCGGGCGACGCGGCGTTTTATAACTTAGCCTATGAAAGGTCCACTTATCCGCATGATAAGTGGGAATACAGACGCACGATTGAGGCCTTAGAGAAGGATAAGTTTCGCGGCAAGCGGGCGCTCGAGGTCGGCGCCGGGTTCGGTTTCTTTCTGGATAAGATAGCCGATAAGTACGTTTCGCGAGGCGGCGTAATGGCCCTCGAGTATGACAATGCAAGCATCGAGGTTCTTCGTAACAAGGGATATCGCGTCGTTGCCGAAGACATTCTCAGCGCAAGCATAGTTCCCGGATTTGACGCCATCTTTCTTTTTCAGGTTGTTGAGCACATGGATCATCTGGATTCGCTATTTCCCAGATTGTCGGAATTAGCGGCGCGAGGAGGCCGCATTTTTATTGCCGTTCCAAACGGAAAGCACATCGATTTTCAGGAATCCAGTGGAAGCCTGCTCGACATGCCGCCCAATCATATAGGCCGGTGGACGCGGTCAGCCTTTGAGAAAGCGATCGCCGCGACAGGGCTGGAGGTCAATGCCATTGAAGTTGAGCCGTTTTCGCTGAGGGCTTTTGTTAGAGAGGATATAGTCTTTTCGTATATGCGCAGAGCTCAGAGCCCGGGAACGCTCTGGAATTGGTCGCTCGCCAAGCGCGCCAAAGGGCGAGGCAGGCTTCTTACGACAGCTTGCGCCCTGGCAGCGTCGCCATTGCGCATCCCCACCTGGTTGCGGGCAATCCGAAGCGGGAATGGCGGAGCTTCAATGTGGGCTGAACTTACGAGGATTTAGCGATGATTTAGTCCGAGCGACCTTGAGAGCTGCCGCCTCGACTGGATGTTAGATATATTGACTGAGGGTCCAAGCACATTGCCTTGCAGCCGGTTGATGGCATGATTATCGGACAATGCTGGACAAATTTGGAGGACCAGTTATGGCCCTGGCAATAAGCCGTGTGGCGGTACTCGTATCTTGTTTCAACCGAAAGGCGACAACACTGGCAGGGCTAAGGTCTCTCTTCAATCAGAAGCATGTCGAACATCTGGGCATGGCGGTGTTTCTGGTCGATGATGGCAGCACAGACGGAACGGCTGCGGCCATTGCCGCGCGCTTTTCTTCCGTGCGAATCCTGCATGGCGACGGCTCGCTCTGGTGGGTTGGTGCGATGCGCAAGGCATTTGCCGCGGCAATGGCGGAGGGATACGACGCATACATCTGGTGGAACGACGATACGGAGTTGGTGGAGGACGCGCTGAGCCGCCTGGTGAACTGTGCGATATCAGTTGAGCCGGAACTGGGTCCGGCCATCGTGGTCGGGACCACATGCGATCCAGAGACCGGCAAGCCGACCTTTGGAGGCCTGCGCAAGCGAATATCGGGGCTTCGGATTGAGTTTACGCAAGTGGATCCAAATCCCGGAAAGCCGGTGCGCATCGATACCATGAACGGAAACTTCATCCTTATTCCCAGCGCAATCGCAAAGGTGGTCGGGAACATGGAGCCCAGATTCCTGCATCGGCTCGCGGACTTTGACTACGGTCAGCGCGCTGTCAAGGCCGGATTCTCTGTGATCCTCGCACCGGGTTACTTTGGCCGGTGCAAAGTCGATTCGATCGCGAATACATATCTAGACGGCACGATTCCGCTTGCGGCGCGCTGGAAAAGCCTGATGTCTCCGCGAGGAACAGACCCGCGCGAGTGGTTGCTCTATACAAGCCGGCATTACGGATGGCGTTGGCCGCTGTACTTCATCTCTCCCTATGTCAAGGTATTCTTTACAGGAATCAGGGCCCGCAAGTGACCGGGCTCCGATGCGGATTCCGTTCAGGATCAAGGGAAGACTGCGCTGGAGGTTCAAAGGAGGTACAACCTGCAGGTTACCAGGAGAAACAGCTGCAATATCAGTGACGATGCCTGGCCCGGAGATTCCTCAGTAGAGAGCCGTTTGTTCGCGATTCGCCTTGCGGCATGGCTCACCGCCTTTGAAATAGATCAAAAGCCAAATGCTCCCGGAAGAGGCATTACTCATGACCTATGAGGAGCGCTATCTTAGCGGCGAGAGCTTATATGGAGACGACCTGGATTCAGCGGGAATAGTGCAGTGGTATCGCGAAGAGGAGAACGGATACCATGAACTCGCCAAGTCTCACAATTGGGGTTATGACCACCATGCGCTGGATGAGTTCCATGGTTTTGGCAACTTGCCGAAGCGGAGCTATCCGGTGTGCCTCGGATTTGGCTGCGCCGAAGGCGACGAGCTCGTGCCGGTTGCCAATCGCGTGGGACGATTTATTGCCATAGAGCCCGCGGAAGCATTCTGGCGCAAAACACCCATTGGGCAAACGCCCATAGAGTATTTGAAACCGCCCCCCAGCGGTGACATCGCACTGCCGTCGTGTTCGGTGGACCTGGCAATATGCTTAAGCGCGCTGCACCATGTTCCGAATGTCAGCCACGTTCTTTCCGAGATGGCCAGAGTGCTCCGCCCCGGCGGGAACCTGATACTGAGAGAGCCGATTTGCAGTATGGGCGATTGGCGCAAACCACGTCCGGGCCTCACGCCGAATGAACGCGGGTTTCCCGTAAGGTGGCTCAACCGGAAATTCGCCGGCCTTGGGCTTCAGGTCGTAAGCAGAAGATTCTGCTGTTTTGGCGGCACGACGCGGGTGGCTGGTTTATTCAGGGTGTATTCGCCCTACAATTCGAAGCCGGTGGTTTGGCTCGACTGGTTAGTCAGCGAGGCGCTCAGCTGGAACAGTTACTATCATCGCGACAGGATCTGGAAGAAAATCGCGCCCGGTTGCATATCGATGGTGCTCCAAAAGACATAAGCCGGGCGGCCCTGACGACATATCGCAATGCCAGACCCGATCTCGTAAACCAACGTAGTCAATTCGCCGGAATCATGGGCCCTCATTGTCGTCGGGCCTCATGCCTGCGCCATGCTCGAACGTGCCTTTATGAACCTGATTGCAGGCTCTTTGGCCAAACGGCAAAATTGTGCGGCGGATCCTGGTTGCCGGGAGATGGAAGCCCTGTCTTTTTCGAGGAGCCGGCGTTCGGTAATGCGAGATCGGATTGCACACGCGCGCGCGAATCAATCATTTATGATGATGCAGGATGTACATGAGTGAGAACACAAGAGTAGTTATATTTCACGGATTTATCCCGCCTTACCGGCTTCCTCTGTTCACCGAGCTCAGCAAGCAGATTCCGGATATTCATTTTATAGTTGCGTCACCCATGGAATTCAATCGCCAGTGGGCGCCCAATTTTGGAATGCTGAATGTTATCGTTCAGAAGAGCATCAGCGTCCGAATGTGGTGGCGGATGGACGATTTCAAGGAGTTGATGCCGGTGAACCTGCCCATCGACAGCTTGAAATTGCTTTTCGAGTTACGTCCGCAGGTGATTGTTTGCCCGCATTTCGGCGCCCAAACCTGCTGGGGCGCCCTCTATAAGCTTTTGCGGCCGCGGACGCGAATGATCATTTGGGCGACAGCGTCGGAGAGAACGGAAACCGGTCGCAGCTGGCTCCGAACCACGTTGCGCAGAATGCTGGTGGCTTGTGCCGATGCCGCGGTGGTAAACGGAAAGAGCGGACGAAATTACGTCCGGACGCTCGGCATGGCCGATGAGCGAATGTGGACGGTCCCATATACCATCGATAATTCCGCTTTTCTTCACTCGGATGAACTGACTTCGCGCCGACCCGTCTCGCACTCGCTGCTTTATGTCGGTCAATTGATTCCGCGCAAGGGCCTTGACCGTTTTCTGCGCGTGCTCAGTGGCTTCATGCTCGAGCGTCCTGGGATCGAGTGCCAGTTTGAAGTCGCTGGTAACGGCCCTCAGAGAAGCGAACTGGAGAAGATTCCAACTCCCCGAAACCTGATCGTGCGGTTTCTCGGCGACCTCGGGTACGATCAATTGCCGGCCGTCTACGCGAGAGGTGGCATTTTTGTTTTTCCGACCATGGCAGACGAGTGGGGAGTCGTTGTGAACGAAGCTCTCGCCTCAGGCCTGCCGGTGCTGGGGAGCGTCTACAGCCAAGCGGTCGAAGAGTTAATTCAGGACGGGATGAACGGATGGAGATTCCGACCAGACGACGATGCGGATGTTATCCGCGCGCTCAGTGAGGTTTTCTCGCTGGCGCCGGGCGAATTGGGCGCAATGCGCTCTCGGTGCCGTGAGAGCATTGACGCCGTTACGCCTGGGGCAACAGCCGCGGCACTGGCTCGCGCAATCACTAACTCGCCGACTGCGCCACTTGATCCAATTGACGCCATCCAAAGCAGAATCTCTCAATCATGAGATAGACCCATCCGTTATTGAGCGAATGCTCCACAAAGCCCCTTGCGACGGAATCCGATGCGAGTAATGATGGTTCACAATTTCTACGGAACAGAAAGTCCCAGCGGGGAGAACGTCTCCTATCTTGCTGAGCGCGACCTGCTCGAGCGGCGCGGCGTGGAAGTGGTGGAGTTCGTGCGGCACAGCGACAGCATCCGCAGCCGCGGCTCCCTGGGAACCGTCATCGGAGGGACGCTCACCCCGTGGAACATGAGCACTGCTTCGGAGATCAGAGCGCTTGCCAAAGCGACGCTTCCGGATGTCGTGCACGTTCACAACACTTTTCCACTGATCTCTCCGGCAATATTCTGGTCGCTCAGGAACCTGCCCTGCGCAAACGTCCTGACACTCCATAACTACCGGCTTTTTTGCGCGGCGGGCATGCCCATGAGAGGCGGCAAGATCTGCACGGAGTGTCTCGACTCTCGAAGCGTGATTCCGGGACTTAGACATGCCTGCTATCGCGGAAGCGCAGTGGCCACTGCTCCTCTGGCGGTTTCCATCTCCCTTCACCGAAGAATGGGAACGTGGAACAAGTGTGTCGACGCATTTATCGCGCTGACGAACTACCAGCGCGAGGTCGTAATCAAGGCAGGACTTCCGGGAGATCGAGTTCATGTGAAGCCACATTTTTACCCTGGCACGCCCTCCGCGATGGCTTGGAGCGCTCGAGACGATCGAGCAGTATTTGTCGGCCGCCTGAGCGCGGAGAAAGGCTATGCGTCCTTGCTGGAGGCGTGGAGATTACTGGGGGAATCTGCGCCCGGGCTCGACATTATCGGAGAGGGCCCGGATCGAGCCATCCTCGAGACCGAGATCAAAGTGAATCGCATGGGCCAGGTGCGTCTGCTAGGTCAGTTGAGTTTCAATGAAACGCAGGAGCGAATCGCCAGATCCCGGCTTCTGCTTGTGCCGTCCACCTGGTTTGAAGGTTTTCCGATGGTGATTCGCGAGGCCTTTGCTTACGGTGTGCCGGTAGCCGCATCGCGCATTGGTGCACTGATGGAGCTGGTTGAGGATGGCGTCAACGGCGCCCTGTTCCGGCCCAATGCGGCAGATGAAATCGCCGGGCTGATTCGCCGCTTGTGGGGCGATCCGACAGCCTTGGAGCAGATGTCGGCGCAGGCACGACAGAGCTACCTCCGGGCGTATACTGAGGACGCTAACGGCGAAATTCTTCAGGCCGTTTATGACGCAGCCAGGGCAGCAAGAGGCGAGCGCGATTGAAGCCGCCCGGCAGGGAGCGCACCAACCGGTGCGCGGCAACCGCCATTTGCGGACGCGCAAGGCCGAATTTGACAAGAACCGATGACGATTGAAACACAGCTTCCGAAATCGAGTGAACTTGGCGGGTCGGCCGGCGACGAACCGATAGATGGGCCGGCTGCTGAAGAGGCAAATGAACCTCTTCTGTACGATGTTCTCAATGTCCTCATCGATCTTGCGGAGCGAAAGAAGCTCATCTTCGGGATCACGGCGGTCTTCGTCGTACTCGCGATCGTGATTGCGCTCCTTTTGCCATCGCGGTATACGGCAACTGTCACGGTGCTGCCGCCGCAGCAGAACTCCTCGCTGAGCGCGGAACTTGCGTCGCAGCTTGGCCCATTGAGCGGAGTAGCCGCCCTGGCCACCGGCGGAAGCGGTCTCCTGAAGAGCCCCAACGACATGGTTGTAGCGATGTTCAGGAGCCGCACCGTTGAGGATGCGATGGTGGCGCATTTCGGCCTGATGCAGGAGTATCACGAACGGTATCTCTCGGATGCGCGTAAGAAGCTGGAGGACAATGCGAACGTAAACGGCAGCGGCAAGGACGGACTTATCCATATTTCGGTCGAGGACCGCGATCCACAGCGAGCCGCCGATCTTGCCAATGGATACGTCGACGAGTTTCGCGATCTTTCTCAGCATCTGGCCATCACCGAGGCAGGCCAGCGCAGGATGTTCTTCGAGCAGCAACTCAAGCAAGCGAATCAGAACCTGGGGGACGCAGAAGAAGCTCTAAAAGTAACCGAGCAGAAGACGGGGTTAATCCAGCTCGATAGCCAGGCGCGCGCGCTCATAGAATCGGCCGCCGCATTGCGTGCTCAGATCACGGCCAAGGAAGTGCAGATTCAGGGCATGCAAACCTATGCCACAGGCGAGAATGCGCAACTGGTGGAGGCCCAGCAGGAACTGGATGGTTTGCGCGCGCAGTTGGCTAAGCTGGGCGGCAACGGCGACAACCCTGAAGGAATCATTGTTCCTAAGGGCCAGATGACCGAAGCAGGGATGGAGTACGCCAGCCGACTGCGCGACGTAAAGTACTACGAGACTATCTTCGACATCCTCGCCCGGCAGTTCGAGCTGGCCAAACTTGATGAAGCCAAGGAAGGGGCGCTGATTCAGGTTGTAGATCCCGCCGTTCGTCCCGACAAGCGATCTTTTCCGAAGCGGACCTTGATTGTAATCGTTGCCTGCGCGGGCGGCTTGTTTATCGGAATTCTCGTGGCCGAGCTTCAAGCTATTCTTATGCGGATGAAGACTGATCCCGAAATGAGCAGCAGACTGATCTTCCTCGAGAATGCTCTCCGGTTCAGAAGGTAAGCAGCGCCCGTTGCGACTCGCAACCGACCCTGACCGAGCTCACGATGCTTGCTGGGAAAGAAAAGGAATGCTGCCGGAGTCACATCGCCCGCAGGATACGAGCCAGGGACGCGAGCGAACGATGCCAAAACACGTGATGCCAGAGAAAGTTCTCCGCGGAGATCAACGCGGTTTGGCGAAGCTCGAGAATGCTGCTGGCGAAGTTACCGCGAATTCGGAAATCGACCAGGCTTTCGGCGGAATCCGCTATGCGTAGATTGCGCCAGGACAGGCGCATCTTGCGCTGGTGGCGAAACAGGAAGGAACTGCTGATACTGGTGACGACACGGCCGGCGCGCCAGTGATCGAGTCCGTAGCCGTTTTCCCTTTTCGAAGCGACGATCAAGGAACCTTGCGCCTGATCGGGCATGGAGACCCAGGCCTCGAGATACTCAGGCTCCGTCAAAGCCTGAAAGATGCGCCGCGCATCCGCATCGACCTTGATTGAAAGCGCGATTGCCAATTCCGGCCCGGAAGTCGGAAGGGCGGAGGGCTGAAGCTGCTCCACTGGTTGGTCCGGGGAAGCTTCCAGTGTTTCCGGCACGGGGATGACCTCAATTGAGGAGGGTGCACGCCGCCGTCCAAACCGCGGACCTGGCCCGGCAGAGTGACGAATGCCACCTCAAATGGGACAAGGTGCGCCTGGCGGTGTCCGGCCGCGTGAAAGGAAGACGACCGGAAAACCAAGGCGGGGCTCGCCGTTACTCGATTCAAGAAATTCCGAAGCCGCGTCTCCCAATCCAGAGATTGAGGGGCGGATCGATGGATAATCGTGACGAACAGCGAAAAACACTGGCCGGAATGCTTTTCGAGTGAAAGAACAATCCATAGAAACAGCGCAAGTCCTTCAAGAAATGGAAGGTCAGGCGCGATGCAGCCGATCGCCGAGGGAAGACCGGTAACTGCGGCCCATAGCGACCTTCTGGCCGTTGTCGAGGATGACCACCGAATCCCCATTACCTTCCCTGCGGACCTCTTTCACATACTTCAGATTGACGATGAAGGAACGATGGACGCGCAGGAAACCCCGCGGGTCGAGACGATCCTCGAGATGCGCCATGGTCTCGCGCAGGAGATGAGTCTCGGTGGCCGTGCAGAGCCGGACGTAATTGCCTTCCGCGCCGATCCAGCGAATGTCGGATACGGGCAGGAAGAGAATGCGACCTCGAGACTTGAACACAATTCGATTGGTGTAGAGATTGACAGCCGATACGGCGCCGTTGGCGGAGCCTGCGCTCTGCTGCTGGAGGGAGGATTGCTCGCGAACCCGCTGAATGGCGGTGCGCAGCCTTTCGCGCGTAAAAGGCTTCAAGAGATAGTCGACCGCATTGACCTCAAACGCTTTCACCGCGTACTGGTCATAGGCGGTGGTGAAGATGATGCGCGGGACGGTGGAGTCCAGTTGATCGGTGAGGGCGCCGACAACGTCAAATCCGTCCATCCCCGGCATATGAATATCGAGAAACAGTAGCTCGGGATTGGCCGCGCGCACCAGCTCGATGGTCTCAAGCGACGTAGCAGACTCGCCAACAATCTCGACGTCATTTTCATCGCGGAGCAACTGGCGCAGTTTCTGGCGAGCCAGGACTTCGTCATCGGCAATGACTGCGTGGATCATCACACACCGAACCTGGTGACACCTTCGAGGTTGCTCCGGGAGAGCTGGAACGGAAACGCGACAGAAACCTGGACGTGGGTTGGATCAACCTCGTTGATGAGGAAAGATCCGTCGTCACCGTAGTGCAGCCGCAGCCGGTTTTTAACGTTGGACAGTCCGACGCCATGGCCGCCGGAGGAACCATTCAAGAAGCCCATGCCGCTGTTGGTGATAAGCGTGCGCACGTGTTGGCCCTGCCTGAAGACCTGAATCGCCAGTTCGCCGCCCCGGTCGAGCTTCGACAGCCCATGGACGTATGCATTCTCAACAATCGGCTGCAAAAGCATAGCTGGGACCAATGCGTCGTGGAGTTCGGGATCGACCGAAAGCGTCCGGATGACTCGCCCCGCATATCGCCGGTCTTGCATGGCCAGGTAGGTCTCGATGAATTCGATTTCGTCGTGCAGGGGAATGAGCTGGACGTCTCTTCGCTCCAGAGTCATACGAAGCAGGCTGCTCATTTGTTCCAGCATAGAGTCTGCGGCTTCAATGTCGCTTCGCATCAGGCTGGAGATGCTGTTCATGGTGTTGAAGAGGAAATGCGGATTCAACTGCATCCGCAGGGCCGCAATCTGCGCATTTGCCAGCTGCGCTTCAAGCCGGGCGGCCACGGTTTCCTTTTCGCGAAACCGCTGGTAATAGCCCAATCCGCGAAAGAAGAAGAAAGCACACCAGAAGATCGCCATACTCTCCACCAGGTCGCCCTGGAAGTTGAAGACAACACGCTCCATGTAGGGCATCGGAGCGCGATCGAGCGGAATGTTTGGGAACGGAATCACCCATATCATTTCCTCAATGAAGCAGGTGGCGAGGCTGACCGGGAAGACGATGGTGAGTATTTGAGCGGTGCTCGCTTGCTGTATAAACGGGCGAAACAGGCGCCAGAGCGCCCAGGAGATGACTCCCCAGAGGAAATACTGCGCCCCCCAGGATCCGAAGACGATGCCGGGACCGACATTGTAGCCGGAGTGGTGAACATGGAGCCACTCCTGCATGGCGAACGACAAGCCAAGCAGGGTGAAGGCCGCAACAAAGACCACGGGGTGCGTCCAGAGCGAGCGCTCAGAGAACTTGTGGAACCCGAGCGTATCCGAGGAATCATTCTCAATCGTCCTGGGTGTTGACACGAACCTGCCTCCGACCATGAAAATCTGACTCAACCATCTTGTCATCGATTGCTGCTTCTTCAATAGAAAAGCACGGGAGGAGCTAACGCGCGAAGAGGGCGCGAAGCAAGGCATTCAATCTCGCCGGTACATCATCGACAGCTTCGGAGCCGTTCTTTGAGGCTAGTCTGGCGGCGCGGCGAGTAGTTCGACTACGTGCGTGCCATGCTCAGGGAACGCCAGAGCGTAAGCAGGAAACTCAGGATCTTCACCTCCTCTATAGACGAAGGCGAGTGCGAGATGGTGTTTCTCAAAAAACGCAGTCGCCTGGGAATCGAGAGTCCGAGTCCTGGCGGGGCCCAGGCGGGCAGAGAGGCTGCGAAGGTCGGCTTCGAGAAGCTTTGCCGTCTCGCTGCCCCCCTGGAGCGCGGCGATGCGGAAATGGTAGTACGCAGCTTCGGCGTCGGGAGGGGCCTGGTCGCCGTCCCGCGCCAGCACGCCGAGCAGCATCGACGATCTCCAACTGCCCGCGTTGGCTGCGTCGTTGAGAAGGCCCAATGCTTCGCCGGGAGATCGTGCAAGACCGGGATTGCGAACCAGGAGCAGGGCCAGGCTGTGCATCGCGGGGACATAGCCTGCCGCCGCAGCCTCGCGAAACAAGGATGAGGCGGCGCGGAGGTCGGTCGCGGGATTGGCGGAGCCGGACAGGAGCGTGGCCAGATCGAACTCGGCCAGGGGATTGTGCAAACTCGCACCCTTGCGATACCACCGCTCGGCTGCTTGCCGATCCTTAAGGACACCGATCCCAAAGGCGTAGAAGTCGCCGAGATAACAGGCCGCCAGCCCGCTGCCATCGGCGGCAGCTTCATTAAGGAGACTCAGGGCCATCTTCTCGTCCCTCGTAACTCCGGTCGCCCACAGGTACGCAATGCCAAGACTGACCTTGGCTTGAACCGAACCACCGACGGCCGCGAGCTGATACCAATGCGCGGCGCGCTCCGGATCGCGCGGGACACCCAGACCAGCTTCATAAAGGTAGCCGGTTTGCAGCTGCGCGTCGGGATCTCCGGCTTCGGCTGCTTTCTCATACCAGTAAGCTGCCTGCCTCGGGTCCTGCGGAACCCCGCGGCCGGCAAGATAATCGGCTGCGAGCTTGATCTGCCTGCCAGCGGAACGCGGCTGGGGCGCGACCGCAGTGGATGGAGTGTCCAGTTCGGGAGCTGGGCCGGCAAGCAACTTTGTGGGCGCCATCAGCAATACGCAGAATGACGCAAGGGCGATGGCAAGGGCACGGCGGCTACCGCTTTCATGGATCATCATTGGGCTTCTCCGATAGTGAGGCGGCGATTCGGGGAACGGCCGGGGAGCTGACCGATCAGGCGCGGCGGATACCGACTAGACTTCCATTATCACGTAACATTGTTTACTTTGAATGATTTACAAGTGCATCCCGCATCACCCACAGGCCGGTACGAATGCATTCTCCGGCGATTGATCACGGAGAAAATGCCGTTGGTCACAAAAACCTGATGTCGATTTTGCAGTTGTGTGAATGACCAGCGCGGGAGATGAGAAAGGAGCCGGGTTCACGCGCCGATTTGGCGATGATCGAGTCCGGGCCCTTGAGGGCGGGTGAGCCCGACAGCTGCAGACGTCCGCAGGCAAGGATTGGGGACGCGCGATCCAAAGGATGACTTCGACTTCCAGGATCATTTCCCTAACACGATCGTCGCATTCGCCGGACCCCGTGCTCAGGCCTTCAGAATTCCAATTGCCCCCTCAGCGAACTGCGAGACCGCGAACGATCGCCCGGAAAAACGAACAGAGCCGGGAGCTGACGCCAGGCGGCGGTCGAGTATTTGTATAAGAGTTATCACTCAGGTTACTAACACGTAGTATCTTCACGACTCATTTTGAATCCGCGAGCGGAGAGCGTATTTACTCGAACGTCAATCCCTGGGTTACTTTCCAGCGACAAGCAGGACAAATCATTTTTTTCCTTGCATTCCACAAAGCACCTGTGCACTAATCGCACTCGTTCTCTCCCCTTCGTCAGCTGTGTTCCGAACTATAACCCCGTGCACGATCAGTCTGTTTCTGCACGCAAGCCCTGAAATGGCGACAACTCGATGCGGAGCCGAAAGGGCTCTGTTTTTCGAATAATCTAGCGAGTCCTAACGAAACTGATTTGCGGGCCGCGTCGATTCAAATTCCGCGTCGATTCCGAGCTGTTTCATCTTCCTGCTAGCCGCTCAGCGAATTGAATAAGCGTCATTTCTCCCGGGACCCCAGGTCGGAGGATCAAATGAAAGTGCTGCGCTCTGCTCGCTTTGCGTTTTTGATTGCCGTTGCCTGTTTTCTGGCTAACTCCGAAAGACTCGCCGCCGCACCAGGCAGCGTACCTCCCGGGGCGTGTCTTTATGCGCTGGATTCATCGGCAGCAAACGCGTTTCAAATCGCCGGCGCGCAGTCGGTGTATACGGCGTGCGGCGTGGTTTCGGAGTCGAGCTCGAGCAGCGCCTTTCAAATGGAGGGAGCGGAGACGCTCTATCTGGAGAACCACGCACAGGTCAGCGTCGTGGGCGGTGCAAATCTTACCGGCCAAACCTATCTATACGACACCATCAGCGGCAAAGACGTGCAAGCGGTGCAGACCACCAATCCCGGCGACCCGCTGTCGAATCTTTCGCCGCCAACTTCGGGAACCATTGTGGGCAAAAGCCCCACAAGCTACGACATGAACTCGAAGCCGGCGAACGACACCATTTCGCCGGGCATCTATTGCGGCGGCCTTACGATCGGCAACACAAACGGCGCGACCTTCACCTTCAGTCCCGGCATGTACATCATTGCCGGCGGAGGACTGACGCTGAACTCTGAAGCGGTGGTGAGCGGCACTGGGGTGACGTTCTACATCACATCAAGTACGGGCTGGGGATGCTCGTCGAGCTACAGTTACAAGCCCATCACCATCAGCGGCCAGGTGAACGCGACTCTCAATGCCCCCACCAGCGGTTCTTTCGATGGGATTCTCTTCTTCGGCAACCGCACCGGCTGCTCGACAGTCGGCTCCTGCGTGGATCAGATTAACGGCGGCTCAACGGCTGTTCTCAACGGTGCACTCTACTTTAAGAGTGACGAGATCGAGATCACAGGTTCAAATGCCAGCGGCTACACCATGCTTGTTGCGGACAAAATCTATATCAATGGCAACTCCAACTTTGGCGAAAACGGAAGTCCTTTCGACGACATCGCGGTGAGCGTGAGTCCTTCGACAACATCGCTATTCGCCAACCAGACACAGCAGTTCACGGCTACCGTGAACAACACCGGCAACACCGCCGTTACCTGGACGATCTCTCCATCGAACGCGGGAGCCATCAATTCATCCGGGCTTTATACCGCTCCGTCGAGTATCCCCGCGCTCGAGACAGTCACGGTGACAGCTACCAGCCAGGCCGACGACACGAAGTCCGGGACAGCGACAGTAACCCTGACGCCGCCCGTGGTTCCAACGATCACCTTCACGGTGCCGAATCAGACTTATGGCGCAGCGCCGTTCGCCGTCTCCGCCAGTTCGAACTCGCCGGGCGCGATTACTTACTCAGTCGTCTCCGGCCCGGCGACTATCTCCGGCTCGACGGTGACCATCACCGGCGCGGGCACGGTCGTTCTTGAAGCCTCACAGGCGGCCAATGGCAACTACACGGCAGGAACGCAAAACGCCACCTTCACGGTTGCCGCCGAAGGACAGACCATCACGTTCACAGCACCGGCATCGCCTGTGACGTATGGAGTGGCGCCGATTGCGCTGTCGGCTTCGGCGAGTTCGGGTCTCGCGGTTGCCTTCAGCGTGGTCTCGGGTCCGGGCACCGTCTCGGGCAATACCTTAACGATCACTGGGCCAGGCACCGTGGTTGTGGCGGCCGACCAATCGGGCAACTCCGATTATTCGGCCGCTCCGGAAGTGACGCAAAGCATCGTAGTCAACCCGCCGGTGTCGATCACAGTGAGTCCGTCGAGCGCAACGCTCACCGCCAGCCAAACCCAGCAGTTCACGGCGACGGTGACGAATACGAACAACACCGGGGTCACGTGGACGATCAGTCCGGCGGGCGCAGGCAGTGTCAATTCCACGGGTTTGTACACGGCTCCGGCCAGCATCACGGCCGCGCAGACGGTGACAATCACGGCCACCAGCCAAGCGAGTTCCTCAGCGACGGCCACGGCAACCGTAATGCTGACGCCAACCACAGAGTGCACGACGGGCGCCTATAGCTATATTCGCGCGATCACCATCGACCATACGAAGGTTCCGAACACAGATCAAGCTAACTTCCCATTCCTGTTCAACACGACCGATCCGCTTTTGGCAACAACCGCGAATGGCGGCCACGTTCAAAATCCGAAGGGCTACGACATCATCTTTACCTCGGATGCGGCGGGGCAGAATCCGCTCAACTACGAGATGGAGGAGTACAACCCGGCCACAGGACAAGTGATTGCCTGGGTGCAGGTTCCCGACCTTTCGCACACCTCCGACACGACAATCTACATGTTTTATGGAAACTCCAGCATCACCGCTTCGCAGCAGAATCCCACCGCGGTTTGGGATCCGCATTACCTGGCCGTGTGGCATGTTCCTAACGGATCGCAGTTGTCTCTGGCCGACAGCACCAGCAACGGAAACAACGGCACCGACAACGGGGCCGTCGCGGCGGCCGGCCAGATCGACGGCGGCATGTCAACGAACGGGTCAACTTATGCAACCATCGGCACGCCGGCCGATTTGGCAAATCTCGCCCAGGGCAACGCGACCTTCTCGGCATGGGTGAATTCGGCCGCCAATGGCGGCGTGATCATGGCCAAGGACGATAACAACATCAGCTCCGGCTGGACTCTGGGCCTGAACAGCAGCAACTATGTCGACTTCTCGGTCATTTTCAACAGCGCGAATTTCCAGCTGATCAGCCAGCAGCCGATCCCGAGCGGCCAGTGGAGCTATGTCGTCGTGACCCTGGCCGGAACGGCGTCGCAAAGCGAGGGAACCATCTACGTCAACGGAGTTCCGAGCGCCAGCGGCTCCGGCGGATTTTCACAAACCACGAACGATTCTGCGGACGTTGCTTATTTAGCGAACGCGACCTTCGGCGATTTGGCGCCTCACCCGCTAAACGGGATGTCCGATGAGTTCAGAATCTCAAACACCATTCGTTCCGCAGATTGGATTGCGACCGAGTACGCCAATCAGGGCTCTCCGTCCACTTTCTACAGCTTCTCCGGAGAAGGGCTGGCAATCAGTCCAACCTCAGCGAGCCTTTACGAATCCGGGACCCAGCAGTTTACGGCGACGGCACTGAATGGCTGCGTCAGCGGCATCACCTGGTCTATCTCGCCCATCGGCGCGGGCTCGATCACGCAGAGCGGTCTGTATAGCGCGCCGTCGAGCATCACGACGCAGCAAACTGTGACCGTGACGGCAGCCAGCCAGTCGAGCTCGGGCGCATCGGCCAGCGCGATAGTTACTCTGATACCTCCGATCGCGGTGACTGTCACGCCTGCTACGGCGACGATCGCCAACGGCAGCGAGACCGAGCAGTTCACAGCCAGCGTCGCTTATACCAGCAACGAGGCCGTGACGTGGAGCATCAGTCCCTCAGGGACAGGCACAATCGACCAAACCGGGCTTTACACCGCGCCGGCATCCATCACCAGCGAGCAGACAGTAATTGTTACGGCAACGAGCCAAGCCGATGCGACCAAGTCGGCCTCGGCCACGATCACGCTCACGCCACCGACGCTGCCTCCGCCGGTCTGCGCAACCAACGGGTATAGCTTCGTGCGGGCGATCGTCATCGACCACACTCAGGTCCCGAATACAGATCAGGTCAATTTCCCATTCCTGTTCAACACCACCGACCCGCTGCTGGCCACAACCGCGAATGGCGGCCATATCACCAATGAGAATGCATACGACCTGATCTTCACGAGCGATGCGGCCGGACAACACCCGCTCAATTACGAAATCGAGGAATACAACCCGGTAAACGGCCAGATGATTGCGTGGATCGGCATTCCCGACCTGTCGCACACCACGGACACGGCCATCTATATGTTCTACGGGAACCCGTCCATTTCAAGCTCGCAGCAGAATCCGAATGGCGTTTGGGACGCGAATTACCTGGCCGTGTGGCATGTTCCCAACGGATCGCAGTTGTCTCTGGCCGACAGCACCAGCAATGGGAACAATGGCACGGACAACGGAGCCATTGCGACGGCCGGCCAGATCGACGGCGGCATGTCGACCAATGGCGCTACATATGCGACCATCGGCACGCCGGCCGACCTTGCGAACCTGACTCAGGGCAACGCAACATTCTCCGCCTGGGTCAACACGTCCGCGCAAGGGAACGGCGGCGTAATCATGGGCAAAGAGGATCCCTCCGAGTCCCAGGCCGGGTGGGCGCTATGGACCTGGCAAAATACGATCTCCTTCGAAAGCATTTACAGCAACCAGTATCTGGAGCTCTCCAGCAGCACAGCCACGGGCAACAATGCCTGGTCCTACGTCGTTGTCACGCTTGCGGGCACGCCGAGTGGCGGACAAGCAACGGTCTACATCAACGGCGTGCCCAGCGGCACCGCAAGCGGCGCGGGACAAGCGGGGGACGACTCTGCGCAAACGGCCTACCTGGCAAATATCAGCTGGTATTGGCCGCTGCAGGGGCTTTCCGACGAGTTCAGAATCTCCAATACGATTCGGTCTGCGGACTGGATTACGACAGAGTATGCGAATCAGGGCTCGCCATCGACGTTTTATCGTCTCTCGCAGGAGGGCGTCGTTATCGACCCGGTTTCGGCGACGCTTTACGGCGGCCAGGTAGAGCAGTTTACGGCACAAGCGCTTAACGGTTGCTCGAACTCCGTCACCTGGACCCTGAGCCCGACGGGAGCCGGCACGATCACCCAGAACGGTCTATACACCGCGCCCGCGACCATCACCACACCGCAGACGGTCATCGTCACAGCGACCAGCCAGACGGATTCGACAAAGTCGGCATCGGCCACCATCAGTTTGCTTCCGCCTGTAGCGGTCTCGATAACTCCGGCGAGCGTGACCATCTCGAACGGCGATCAGCAGCAGCAGTTCACTGCCAGTGTCGCCAATGCGGCCAACACCGCAGTTACCTGGAGCATCAGTCCCGCCGATGCGGGCACGGTGGACCAGACAGGTCTCTACACAGCTCCCGCATCGATTACCGCGCAACAGACTGTCACCATCACGGCCACCAGCCAGTTCGATTCGAGCGCATCGGCATCTGCGACCGTCACCCTAAGTCCCGCGTCTCTGCCGCCGCCCATTTGCAGCACCAACGGCTATAGCTTCATGCGGGCCATCGTGATCGATCACAATCAGGTCCCGAACACCGACCAGTCGAATTTCCCGTTCCTCTTCAACTCCACGGACCCGGCGTTCGCGACCACCGAAAACGGTGGCCATATGACGAACATCAACGCCTATGACCTGATCTTCACCAGCGATCCCGCCGGACAGAACCCGCTCAATTACGAGCTTGAAGAGTACAACCCCCAAAGCGGCCAGGTGATCGCATGGATTCGCATACCCGATCTGTCGCACTCAACCGACACCGTGATCTACATGTTCTACGGGAATGCGGCGATTTCGGCTTCGCAACAGAATCCGGGAGGAGTCTGGGATCAGAACTTCATGGGCGTCTGGCACGTTCCGAATGGAACCAATCTATCTCTTGCCGACAGTACGATCAACGGAGACAACGCGACCAACGGCGGAGCCACCGCGACAGCCGGCGAAATCGACGGCGGAATGGCGACCAGCGGCGGGTTCTCGTCGGCCGAAATAGGAACTCCGGCCAACCTGGCAAATCTCGCACACGGCAACGCCACGTTCTCCGCGTGGGTCAATTCATCGGGGACGGGGGGAATCATCCTTGGCAAAGGCAATCTTTTCGAGGGCGGCTGGACGCTTGGACTGAACAATCAAAACGAGCCGCAACTGGTTGTTTACGACACCAATACCGATCCTTACTTCGCTACGCCCCCCAGTCCGGTTTCGGTCACCGGCGGCTGGAGCTACGTTACCGCAACCATCTCGCAGACTGCTGCCAGTCCCATTGAGAGCCAGGTGTCGCTTTATGTGAACGGCGTGCCCAGCGGGTCGGGAACCATCACCATCAGCAACCCGATTGACGACACAAACAGCCCGGCGTTTCTAGCTTCCGACGACGGGGCGGGCGGATTCCCAACCTTCACGCTTGGCGTCAACGGTTCGGTCGTGGGAGCGGAAGACGAGTTCAGAATCTCCAACATCGCGCGATCGCCCGACTGGATTGCCGCCGAATACAACAACCAGCGCCCGTCTTCGAACTTCTACGCGCTTTATCCCGAAAACATCGAAGCCTCCGTTCCGGCTTCAGCATTGCTGTACTCCTCGCAAACCGAGCAGTTCTCGGTGATCGCTCCCTGCGCCGCACCTTCGGCGAACTGGTCGATGCCTGCAGGTTCACCGGGCACACTTACCACCGGAGGCCTGTATACCGCGCCGGCCGGCATTGCAACGCCGCAAGCCGTGACCATCACCGCCGCCAGTCAGACCGATGGTTCGACGATTGGAACCTCGGTGGTGACGCTCCTGCCGCCGGTGAGTGTGAGCGTGAGCCCGGCAGCCCCGACACTCTATGCTCCCGGTGAAACGCTGCAGTTCACGGCTACGGTAAGCAACGCTATCAATGGTGAAGTGACCTGGAGCGTCAGTACCGGCTCATGCTGCCTCGCCGGTACAATCAGCGCTTCAGGACTCTACGCGGCACCATTCTTCGACGAGCCGCAGACTGTGACCGTGACCGCAACCAGCGTGCAGGATCCGACGCAATCGGCGTCGGCTGCGCTGACGCTGACGCCGGTCATCGTGACTCCCAGCCTCGCCTTCGTCTACGGGGGATTCAGTCAGCAATTCAGCGCCAATATTCCGGTGGTTTGGTCGCTGGGTCAAAACGGAATCGGGACCATCGACCAGACCGGCCTCTACACTGCCCCGATCAACCCCACCAACAACGGGACGTCGTTCGCGGTGGTCGCAACCGCCCAGGCCGACCCGAATGCTTCCGCAACCGCCCAGGTCGATCCATTGAGTCCGAACATCCAGCCGGTTGCTCCCGCGACGGTTTCGCTCTCCGCCAGTCAATCACAGAGCTTTAATGTCTGCTGGCCAACGAGCGCAACCAGTTGGGGTTGCCAGAACACCGGCCAGGCGGTGGCGAACTGGTCCATCAGTCCCGCGGGCGCCGGCTCGATTTCGTCTTCCGGCGTTTACACTGCGCCCGCTCTAATCCAGACCCAACAGACTGTCGTCGTGACGGCCACCAATGTGGGCAATCCCGCCATCACTTCCACAGCCGTGATCACTCTTCTTCCACCCGCGATCAGCATTTCGCCGCAGGCAATCACGCTCTACGCCGAACAGAAGCAACAGCTCAATGCGGTAGTAACGAATAGCACCAGTGATTCAGTCACCTGGACGATCGGTACGGGATCGCCGGGCACGCTAAGTGCCTCCGGTCTCTACACTGCGCCACCGTCTATCGCGACGGCGCAAACTGTCACGGTCACGGCGACCCTGCAGGCGATCCCGTCGATCACCGCATCCGCGGTAATCACTCTCTCGCCGGCGCAATGCCCGGCCAGCATGTACAGCTACTCACGCGCCATCGTGATTGACCATACCAAGGTTCTCAATACCGATCAGGCGAACTTCCCGCTCCTCGTCAGCACAACCGATCCGCTGCTCGCGACTGCGGCCAATGGCGGCCACCTTCAGAATCCCAACGGGTACGATCTGATCTTCACCTCCGACGCAGCAGGAGAAAACCAGCTGCCATACGAGCTTGAAGAATACAACCCGGCAACCGGCCAGATCATAGCCTGGATCAATATCCCCAACCTGTCGCACAACGCCGACACGGTCATCTACATGTTCTATGGGAATGCAAATGTCACAGATTCACAGCAGAATCCGGCCGGTGTGTGGGGAACAGATTACGCCGGCGTTTGGCACCTTCCCAACGGCACGTCTCTTTCTGCCAGCGATTCGACAGTAAACGGCAACGACGGCATGATTGGCGATGGGGTCAGCGCCACCGCGGGATTCATCGATGGAGGCGCGAGCTTCAGCGGGGCAGATACCGCGTACATCACCCTTCCTTCCTCGTCGAGCGCCTGGAATTTCGCCAACGATGTAACGGTCTCAGCGTGGATAAAGACCACAGGAAACGGAATGGGGGTCATCCAGCTTCAGAACAACAATCCGCTGGTGTATCTGGAGGTGGGACCAAGCACGGTTGGCGGAGCTTCGAACAACGCCGTGGCTTATTTCCGTACCGATGAGGGAGGCGTTGTTATCGCCAGCGGAAACACCGCGGTGAACGACAACAACTGGCACAATATCCAGGCCGTTCGCAGCACCGGAAACTCGGTGAACATCTACGTCGATGGGATTCTCGATTCGACAACGCCATACAGCGATTCGGGCCCGATCGACGCCTCCGGAGGCGGGGCCAGCTTAGGCGGGTTCGGCCCAAGCTATGACTTCACCGGCACGATTGACGAGGCGCGCGTCGCGAACGTGGCTCGCTCGTCCGATTGGATCGCAGCCGAGTACAGGAATCAGAGCTCACCGTCGACCTTCTATCAGCTCTATGGGGAGACCTATCAGGGACTGGTTCCGGGGACCGCGACGCTCTACGCTTCGCAATCGGAACAGTTCTCGGTCACCGGGACATGCACTTTGAGTGCGGCAGTCTGGTCGATGCCGCCCGACAGCCCCGGCGTGCTCAGTCCCACGGGACTTTATACCGCGCCAGAGAGCATCGCCACGCAGCAGTCGATCACGGTAACGGGGACGACTCTGGGCGCTGCGGGCGCGCCACAAACGGCGACCATCACCCTCATGCCTCCGGTGAGTCTCACGGTTTCGCCGGGCGTTGCATCACTGCCGGCCGCTGGAACTCAGCAGTTTACCGCCGCAGTCCAAAACGCGGCGAACACGGCGGTCGTGTGGTCCATCAGCCCCGGCGGAGCGGGCACCATAAGCCCCACCGGCCTCTACACCGCGCCGCCCACATTGAGCGCCGGGCAAACCGTCACCGTCATCGCCGTCAGCCAGGCCGATCCAACGCAATCGGCTTCGGCCTCCATTACTCTGACGGTGCCTGTCCCTTCGGCTCCGGTAACGGTCGCCGTGACCCCGCAGACGGCTTCTCTCTATGCCAATCAGCAGCAACAGTTCGCGGCAACGGTGACCAACACGGCCAATGTCGCTGTCACCTGGGCCATCAGCCCCGCCGGAGTAGGGACCATCGACAGCACCGGACTGTATACGGCTCCGGCTTCTCTGGCCGCGGAACAGACGATAACCGTCACCGCAACAAGCGAGGCCAATCCGGCGGTATCGGCTTCAGCTTCTGTCGTTGTGATTCCGGCGTGCATGTCAAACGGGTACACCTACGAGAGGCAGATCGTGATCAACGCCTCGCAGGTTCCCAACACCGATCAGGCGAACTTCCCGTTCCTGTTCAGCACGACCGACCCGCTGCTGGCGACCACGTCCAACGGCGGCCATGTCTCGAACGCCAACGGCTACGACATTGTCTTCAGCACCGATCCCAACGGCGCGACCACACTGAATTATGAGATGGAAGAATATAACCCGGCGACCGGCCAGGTGGTTGCCTGGATCAACATTCCTAATCTTTCGCACAGCGCAAACACCGTGATTTACCTTTTCTACGGCAACCCGGGGATTACCACGCCGCAACAAAACCCGGCCGGCACATGGAACAGCAACTATCTGGGCGTGTATCACCTCGCGAATGTCGCGTCGGGGACGGCGATCGACTCAACCTCCAACGCGAACAATGGCACGGTTCAGGGCGTCGCGGCCGCCAACGGTCAAATCGATGGCGCCGGCAGTTTCGATGGAAGCAGCGCATATATCCTGCTCCCGCAACTCGACGTTGGCAGTGCGATGAGCGCGTCGGCCTGGTTCCAGACCACGTCTGACGGCGTCATTTTCGGCGATAGCAATGCTTCGCCGGGCAATTTTGCGGTGGTGTGGAATCCGATTCTTTACGTGGGTACAGATTCGCTGCTCCGCGGCGGCATCAACAACGGATCGGAACCGCCGCTGGTTTCGCCGGCGATGGTCAACGATGGCAAGTGGCACCTGGCGCATTACACTACCGACGGCACCACCCAGGAGCTCTATCTGGATGGCAAGTTGCAAGCATCTGCTTCCGCGGGCACGAACTATAGCTCGTTCTACGGCATTTACAGCCCCAACTATTACATCGGCGCCGACTACAGCGGCGGCTGGACTGCGACCAATGGCGGATGGTCCTCCACTACCTGGTTCTACTTCGGCGGCTCGATTGACGAGACCCGCCTTTCGAACAACTCGCTCTCCCCGGACTGGATTGCCGCGGAGTATAACAACCAGCGTTCGCCATCCACGTTCTTTACCCTGTCTGCCGAGGGAGTCCAGGGCATTCTGCCGGGTTCCGTCACGTTGTACGCCAATCAGAGCCAGCAATTTGAAACGCCGGGCATGTGCACCACCGGTGTGACATGGAGTTTGTCGGCGGATGCGCCCGGCACGCTCACTTCAACCGGGCTCTATACCGCACCCGCTTCGATTGCCTCGCAGCAAACACTCACTGTGACAGCTACGAGTGCCGCCAACTCCGGCCAGAGCGCATCCGCAACCGTCACGCTCATGCCGGCAATCTCGGTGACCGTTTCACCCACGAGCGTCACCCTCAACGAAAACCAGACTCAGCAGTTTACTGCGCTGGTCGCAAACGCCTCGAATCCGGCGGTTGTTTGGTCGATAAGCCCGGCGGGACTGGGGTCAATCGACCAGACCGGAGCCTATATCGCTCCTTCGTCGATCACGGCGCAGCAGACGGTCACCATTACGGCCACCAGCCAGGCCGACCCCACCCTGTCCGCGTCGGCCATGATCACGCTTGCGCCCAGCGTCTGCGCATCAACCGGATACGGCTATCAGCGCATTATCGTGATCGATCACACCAAGGTGGCAAATTCGGATCAGGTCAACTTCCCGTTCGTCTTCAACACGACGGATCCGGACCTCGCCACGGTCGACAATGGCGGCCACGTCGCAAATCCGAACGGCTATGACATCATCTTCAGCTCCGATCCCAACGGACAAACCAAGCTCGACTTTGAAGTGGAGCAGTACAATGCCGCGACGGGCCAGCTGGTGGCATGGATTCGCATACCGAATCTGTCTCACTCCGCCGACACTGTGATCTATGTCTTTTATGGCAATCCGGCGATCACTGTCTCGCAGGCGAATCCGACGGGGGTGTGGGACGCAAGTTACCTGGCTGTCTATCACCTCGGCAACCTGGCTCAGGCCACCGTTGCTTCCGACTCGACAACCAACGTGAATAATGCCGCTTTCACATCGCTCTCGCCGGTTGCGGGCCAGATCGATGGAGCAGCGGGTCTCGATGGCGTTTCGAGCTACCTGCAGATTCCTTCGACGGTCTTCCCGTCTTATCCGGTTGCGCCGATTGGCAGCCAAAGTTCAGGCCAAACCTCATTCTCGGCAACCTATGGAATTTGGTTTAAGACAACGTCGTGGGGAGGCCTGCTGGAGCAAACGTCGGGCGAGACCTGCGTTCTGTTTGCCTGCGATCCCGAGCTGCCCGGAGACGTTCCTGACGGCAGCTGGGCGGGATTGATGGACATCAACTTTGACGGCTACCTCGAGGCAAGAGGTGTGAGCCCAACCACCCAAATCTACAACGACAACAATTGGCATTTTGCTGTGGCCACATGGGAGAACGGCGTCGACAAACTTTATGCCGATGGCCAGCTGGTTGGAAGCGGAGAGGGAGGGACGCCCGGTTACAGTCCAACTTACGCGTACTTTGTTGCGGCCGAATTCCCCGCAACGGATACATCTAACCTCGACTACCGTCCATGGGTTTATTTAGATGGCGCGATCGACGAAATCAGCGTGTCGAATTCGGCGCGATCCGGCGATTGGATCCAGACCGAGTACAACAACCAGAGTTCGCCATCGACTTTCTACAAGTTCTATGCTCCGAACGCGATTCAGGTGGTCCCATCTGCGATCAGCCTGTTTGCAGGACAAACCGAGCAGTTTGCAGTGCCCGCTACGTGTGATGCGACCATCACGTGGTCGATGCCCGCGGGTTCCCCGGGCACATTGACTTCAGCCGGCTTGTACACTGCACCGGCAACGATCGGCAGCCAGCAAACCGCGACCGTAAATGCGACCAGCCAGTCCAGCGGCGCCACGCTGGGCTCCGCACTGGTCACATTGCTGCCGCCGGCGCAGCCGATCACGCTTTCAGCAGCTTCTCCGTCACCCTATTCGGCTGGCAGCTCAGAGAGCTTTACGGCTGTGCTGGTCGACGCTGAGAACAATCCGCAAGCCGGTGTCGCGGTCAATTTCACTGTCGCCGGAGCCAACGAGCGCGCCGGCACCGCAACCACCGACAGCAATGGAAATGCCTCGTTTACGTATACCGGCGCCAATGGCGGGACGGATACGATTCAGGCCTCGGCAAGTGTCGAGGGAGTTTTGCTCACCTCAAACACCGTCACGGCCGCGTGGCTGACGCCGCCGCCGGTTCAAACTGCGACTGTCGTCCTTCTGCCTCAACCATCACCTGGAAGGGGAGCGCTGGTCGGAGCTTTCACCGACAATAACGGCGATGTCATCGAACCTATTGCGATCGGGACTGCTGCCAGAACCTTCGCGACGCCGGCGGGAGCAACGCGGCTCCAGCTTGGGATCGACGACAACTATTTCGAAGACAACGGCGGCGCTGGATTCGTGGTCAAGGTCAACGGCCTGAATGTTACTGTTCCGCCAAGCGCGATGCCGTGGAATTGGCAGACCGGAGCTCTCAACAACAACTATCAGTATGGCGTCAACGATGGATCCGATCCGATTGTGGCCGCGGCGAGCCTCACAGCGGGAGAAAGCGTCTCTGTCGCGTATCAGAGCGGAACCGTGTCGACCGATTACGGAATTCGGCCGCTCGTCGACGCCAACGGTGAGCCCGATTTCGCTACGGGAACACAGTTGGTCCAGGGCGCGATTTTCCCAACGGATTATCTGTCCGGCACTTCGTACCCCGAAAGCCAGCCGATCAACGTCTTCGCGGTGGTAACGGACGCCACTGGTGCGCCCATTCCCAACGCGTCAGTGACGCTCAATGTAACAGGAGCCAACGCAGGCCAATATCAGGCAACAAGCGATTCAACGGGCACGGCCTCGTTTATGTACACGGGCCAAAACGCCGGCGCCGACAGCCTCCAGGCGCAGGCGGTGGTCACCGGGCTGGGAACTCTTGATTCCAACCTGACGGGCGTCGTCTGGGTCAACTATCCCACTCCACCGCCGGTCGGCTCACTGTCGCTGAACGAGGTTTACATCATTGGAAGCAACGAGGGTTACGCGGCTTACGCGAAGGATCCCTCAGGCAATGCGCTTCCCAACGTGAATGTCGGCTTCTACATCACTGGCGTAGACAATTTCCAGACTTCGACTGGCACCGATGACAGAGGCGAAGCATATTTCGTGTACACGCACACGCATCCGGGCAATTACAGGGTGATCGCCGTCGATACCGTGGACAGAAATGTCATCGTGACCCAGCCGTTCACCAACGATTGGACGCAGGTTCCGACTGGCTCACAAAGTTCCACCAGCGGCACGATTTCAATCGGAATCAATGCCTACACCACCGTCACCATGCCGAATGCCCTGGCGCTGAACGGAACCGTAACCGACAGCTCCGGCGCGACTCCGACCATCACCTGGACTGAAGTTAGCGGCCCGGGAACCGTCACCTTCGCCAATCCCAACCAGGCCAGCACTTCGGCCACCTTCAGCCAGATCGGGACGTACGTAGTTGAGCTGACGGCAGCCGATGCCTTGAATACCGGCTTTGCGCAATTCACCGTTACAGCGCTGCCGCCAAACACGGGCTCGGCCTCGCAGGGGTGGATTGGATCTCCGGCCTACGGCGCTTCTGTTTCCGGGATCGTCCCGATCACACTGGCTCCCGGCGTTTCCCTTGCCTCGGGCACGCTGTCCTATATACCGGTGAACAATCTCAATAGTGTTACGGTTCTGAACGCGAACGTGTCGGGTACAGGCCAGATCGGCGCGCTCGATACTACGATGCTCGCCAATGGCTCCTACTGGATCCAGATGCAGGCGACGGACACGAGCGGGAATTCCTCCTACAGCCTCGCGCTGGTTACCGTCGCCGGCAACTACAAACCGGGCCGCGTGACCACGACAGTTACCGACCTGGTTGTGCCGTCGACGGGCCTGGCGATCAATATTCAGAGAAGCTATGACAGCCTGAACGCCGGCACCGTAGGCGATTTCGGCTACGGATGGAATCTCGGCATAAATGTCAATCTCGTTGTCGATCCGAGCGGCAACGTCACTTTCACGCTGGGCGGGCAGCGCAGGACCTTCTACCTGAC
>JASHSG010000217.1 GCA_030040935.1 Acidobacteriaceae bacterium
CCCCGGCCACGAATGATTTAGGATTGGCAGCACTGGTATTCAGGCCTCCATTTCTTCTGATTGAGCGTAGCAAAGGAGCGGCGAATTAGCCATTGCCCGCTATTTCCTGGGCCGCAAGCCCGCCAAAAACCCGTCTGCGTTGCGCGTATTCAGCACATCGTCAGCCGTGAGCCACGCCCGCCGCAGTTGCTTCGCTCCGTAGGTCATCTTGCCCAGGTTGCGGCTATCGTGCGAGTCCGACGACATGACGATTTTGCAGCCATGCTCCTTGGCCAGCCGCAGATCGTGGTCGTTCAGGTCGAGCCGCTCCGGCGCCGCATTGTGTTCCATGGCCACGCCCAGCTCCGCCGCCCGCTTTAGAATCGCCGAGAGATCCAGCGCGAACGGCTCGCGGCGCAGCAGCAACCGTCCCGTCGGATGTCCCAGGATCCGCACATAGGGATTCTCAATCGCTCTCAGCACCCGCTCGGTCATCTCCTCGCGGCTCTGCTCAAATCGCGAGTGCACGCTGGCGATCACCACATCCATCTGCGCCAGCACCTCGTCGTCGAGCGCGAGCTTGCCGTCGGCGAGAATGTCCGCCTCGATGCCCGTGAACACGCGGATCTTTCCCTTCATCTCGCGGTCAACTGCATGCACCTGCTTGATCTGCTGGAGCGCCCGCTTTTCGTCGAGACCATTGGTTACGCCCAGAAACTTCGAGTGGTCGGTGATCGCGATGTACCCATATCCGCAAGCCAGCGCCGCCTCCGCCATTTCCCCGATCGAGTTGCGGCCGTCGCTGGCCGTGGTGTGCATGTGCACGTCGCCGCGGATGTCGCTCAGCTTCACGACGCGCGGCAGCGCATGCGCAGCGGCCGCGTCGATTTCGCCCAGGTTCTCGCGCATCTCTGGCGGTATCCAGTCCATCCCCAGCGCCGCGTAAATCTCTTCTTCCGTCGCCGCCGCCACCGCCGATCCGTCGCTGAGCCGCGCCAGCGCCCACTCGTTCAGCGTAAAGCCCATCTTCAGCGCGCGCTGCCGCAGAGCGACGTTATGCGCCTTGGAACCGGTGAAGTATTGCAGCGCAGCCCCATAGCTGGCCTCGGGCAGCAGACGCACGTCCACCTGTAAGCCGCCATCCACGTGAAAGCTCACTTTGTTCTCGCCCTTGGCGATCATGTCGTGAATGCCGGGATAGGCGGCCACGTGCTCCACGGCCGCCTGGGTTTTTTCCGGAACGCACGCCGGGCCCGCCGCCAGCAAATCCAGATCGCCCACGGTCTCGCGTCCTCGGCGCAACGAGCCCGCCGGCGTCACTCTCTCAATTCCCTTGTGCCTTAGAAGGTAGCCGGCAATCCGTTCCGCTTCCTCCTCGGCCACGTCGATCCGGAATCTCCCCGCACTCCGCCGGTAATCCTCAATCCCCTTCTTGAGCTTTTCAATCTGCTTCGTCCCCATCCGGGGCAAGCCATTGAGCCGTCCCGCGGCAATCGCCTCTGCCAGCTGCCCTATGCTGTCCGTGCTCGCGCTGCCGATCGCGCCTGCGTCCCAAAGCAGTGCCACGGTCTTTGGTCCCATCCCTGGCAGCTTCAGCAACTCCAGAACGCCTGCTCCGTACTTTGTCAGCAATTCGTCGCGCTGTGGCAGCGTTCCTGTCGCGGCGATCGCCTGCAGCTTCGCCGCCATGCTTTTGCCAATCCCGTCGATCGCCAGTAGCCGATTGGTGTCGCCCGCCGCCTCCGTAAGATCCACCGTCGTCTGCTCGGCTGCCTCCGCTGCGCGCCGGTAACTCCGGATGCGGAAGCTGTCCGCCCCGTCGATCTCCATCAGGTCTGCTGTCTCTGACAGCAGCCGCGCCATCGTCTTGTTGTCCATAAAACCGCTCTCCGCCAGCAGTATCGATCATTCATCGATGTCTGGGCCACCGGGCAGGCTCCCGCGCCGGAAAATCGCGGCAACTCCGCGCTCTTCGGGAAGCGATCTATGTGAATCGTGATTTGGAGTGTTGTATCGGGCGCAATCCAGCCTTACCGCCGGGCGGCGGTCGTGCGGGAACGCCCGGGAACCCTGTCCGCTCGCCTACGCTGCGGTGTGGGCGCTTGCACTGTCCCGGTTGCGGACTACGGCATCCGCCTGCGGGCCTTTCTGGCCTTCAACGATATCGAACTCGACCTCGTCGCCTTCTTTGAGCGTTTTGTACCCATCCAATTGAATCGCCGAGTAGTGGACGAATACATCCGGCCCATCTTCGCGTCCGATGAATCCGTAGCCCTTGGCGTTGTTAAACCACTTCACCTTTCCTTTGTACTGAGCCACAGGTTCCTGCCTTCTTTCTTGTTGTGGAGTACGACGGGGCCGAAGGGGATTTCCCGCCGATACTTACTAAGACGCCAAAAACGCACGAAAGGTTGATTCGGCCTCGTTTGTTCCACAAAGTGAAACCGATTCCGAGCCTCGCTCGAGCGGTAAGTCCGGCGATTGCCCGTCGAAAGCACCTCTGCCAAAATGCCCGGTTGGCGGCGTTATCTCTTCCCGCGTCGCCGGCTGATCCGGTCGTATAAAAGTACGCTGCTCAGTGTTTTACCGTCCAGAATCGCGCCCCTTTCAATCGCCTTCAGAACGTCCTTGAGCCTCACGAGCCTGAGCTCGATGTGCTCGTCCTCTTCTGGATGTGCCGCCCCGGGTTCGAGTCCCGCGGCGACGAAAACCTTCATCGATTCGCCCAGAAATCCAGGGCTGGCGTAGTACTCCACCAGCGGCCGCCACCTCTTGGCCCGGTATCCGGTCTCCTCGGCCAGTTCCCTCTTGGCCCCCTCCAGTGCGTCCTCGCCTGGCTCAAGCTTTCCTGCAGGCAATTCCCACAGAAACTGGTTTGCCGCGTGCCGGTATTGCCGCTCCATCACAATCCATGGGTCCTTTTTGTCCTTCGCGTCATCAATCGCAAGAATCACCACGCTTCCGTTATGGCGGATCACGTCCCGCTCGTTCCGCCGCCCTCCCGGCTCGATCAGCTTGTCGTGCAGCACGCGAAACAGCGGACCCCTGTACACAACCTCCGAGCTCACCACCGTGGCTCGCTCAACCACCCTGACCTTTGCGATCTTTCCTGTCTTTAGCTGCCTGGCCTTTCCCGTCGATTTCCTCCGCATTCCATCCTCTTTCTGTCGAGACCGCTCATGTTTTTTTTGAAAGCGCAAACGCCTCAATTCATCACGAGTATACGCAGTCGCATCTTTCGCCTGTGCCATTTCTGCTCACCCGGGGCCCCTGCCCCCGCCATTCCTGCATCGCACCGTCCCGGCATGGCATCCTTTAGAGAGCATCAAATCCAGATCCTGAGTCACCTCATCCACCCGCAGCACCAATGAGACACGAGTGAACCAATCCTTAAAAGCAGATTGCTATCCCGTGACTGTAATGCCTGCTCAGAGCCGCCTCTTTTTGGATTTCTGTGCCGGGGCGCTTCGTGCCTTTTTGCCCTTGGATGAGATTGGCGCTCCACCGCCGCGGCGTCCCGCGCACTGGGCTGAGCTTGTGCACCTGCTGGCCCGGCAGAACGCGGCTCCGGCTCAGGAGAACTCGCTGGCCGCATTAGAGGAGGCCGCCGGCGCCATCCTGACCGGCCAGCAGGTTGGTCTCTTCGGCGGTCCGCTCTATACCCCATTCAAGGCCGCTACCGCCATCGCGCGCGCCCGCAAGTCCACTTCCGCAGGAAGTCCCCATGCCGCAATCTTCTGGCTGGCCAGCGAAGATCACGACTTCGCCGAAATCGATCACGCCACTTTCCCGGCCGGCCGCGAGCTGGCTACGCTCACCTACGGCAAAACACCGGAATCCACTTTGCCCGCCGCGCGCATCGTCTTCGACGAATCCATCACTCCCCTGGTCGAACGCGCCGCTGAGATCCTCGGGCCTTCCCAGGCCGCAGACGCGTTGGTCGCAGCCTACAAACCCGGACGCTCTTTCGCCCGGGCCTTTGCAGATTTCTATTCGGCAGTCTTCGCCGCCCAGGGCCTCCTCATGGTCGACGCTGCCGGCCGCGACTTCCATCGCCTTGGCGCGCCCGTCCTCCGCGCCGCCATCGAGCGTGCTGATGAATTCCACGCCGCCCTTCTCGAGCGCGGCCAGGCCCTCGAAGCCGCCGGCTATCACGTTCAGGTTGCGGTTGCTCCGCAGTCGAGCCTGCTGTTCTTGATCGACGCCAAGACCGCCGCCCGCACCGCTCTGCGCCGCACCGCGCCCTCTGCAGCCGAGCCCAATGGCCTTTGGCATGCCGGCCATCAGGCCCTTTCCACTTCCGATCTCCTGGGAATTCTTGACTCCGAGCCGGAGCGCATTTCGCCCGCGGCCCTCCTTCGTCCTGTCTTTCAGGATTTCCTGTTTGGCACGACGGCCCAGGTCGGCGGGCCCGCGGAGATTGCCTACCTGGCGCAGTCCACGGTGCTGTTCGAGCGCATTCTGGGCCGCCAGACGCCGCCCATAGCCCGCTTCTCTGCCACGCTCATCGAGCCGTCGATCGCCGAGCTGCTGCGCAAGCACGATCTCTCCCTCGAACAGGTCTTCGCGGAAGAGAATGCGGGAACGCTTGCGCTGCGCCTTGCCGCCCGCTCCATGCCTGTTGAAACCAAGCAGAAACTCGCCGCCGCCGGCAATGCCGTCGATTCCGAGCTGGACTTGTTGGTCCGCTGGATGCAATCCCAGGACAAAGGCCTCGGCCAATCCGCCGATACAGCCGCCGGAAAAATGCGCTACCAGATGAACCGCCTGCGCACCCTCGCCGCCAACTTCCAGCTTCAGCGCGAGGCCACTCTCACGCGCCAT
>JASHSG010000218.1 GCA_030040935.1 Acidobacteriaceae bacterium
TAGCGCGTCGCCGTCGCCGAGAACTTCTTCACCATGGCCAGAAGCAGTTTTCGATCGCTCTCATTCAGATTGGTCGAGTAGCGGCGCAACTGTGTGAGGAAACGCAGCTCGTCGTCGGAGAGGTTCTGCGTGTTCATCTGCCGGGCCAGTGTGTCGCTGGCGAAGAATTGCGCGATCGGCAGGTCGAGCGCGTGTGCGATCTTGGCCAGCGTATCCAGCGAGGGCACGGTGTGACCGTTTTCCACTCGCGAAAGATAGCAGCGCAGCAGTCCGGTCTTCTTCTCAATATCTCCCTGCGACAATCCCTTTTGCAGGCGGTACGCGCGAATTGTGGTCCCGATCTTTATGCTCATTTCATTTCCTGTCCGATGCACCCCACGTTTACTCACGCGGTAGCAATCAGAAAATTATTAACTTGAGAGTTAACATGCGGCGACGGCGATTGCAAGTGTAAAACTTTACCTGGGCTTTAACTGATCAACTGTTGTACCCGAAGACGGCGCCTTCCGATCGGCGTCAAAGCACCGGTAAACCTTCATGCGGCAAGGCTCGTCAGATTGAATACTGGCTACAACCGGGCTCATAGGTACCTGCCGAGCACAGCGGGCAAGCATGGGACCGGCAACCAGGCGGGTCCCACGAGTTCAGTGAGCTGAGAAACCCGGCTTATGGGACCGGGTTCCTGAAAGGTCGGTTCGGGCAATGTTGCAGGCTGCGACGAGGCGTGCGGGTCCGGTGGTGTATGTCTTCGCCGCATGTCTGGCTCCGGCGGCGACGCAAACTCCCGCACCTCAAACCCCTTCAACCTCTGCAGCGCCGGCCGCGGTCGGGCCTGTTGCCGGCGGAATCCTCCATGGCGTGGTCAAAAGCGGCACCATCCCGCTGCCAGGCGTCACCGTTACCGCGCAGAACACGCTCACGGGTAAGCGCTTCTCCACAACCACCGACATCACCGGTGCCTGGCAAATGAACATTCCACAAAACGGCCGATATGTTATCCGCACGCAGTTTGCGGCTTTTGCCGGAGGGTCGCAGGAAGCTGCTTTCAACGCTTCGAGCCACGATCAGACTGTGAACTTTGAGTTAATTCTGGCATCGCGGCAAGCCGAAATTGATCGGCAGCAATCGCAGCAGGCTGCCCGCCCAGGCGGCGAGGGACAGGCTGTTCAACAGTTCTCGGGCAATTCGCCCGAGAACGTCAGCCTGTTGAGTGCGTTGTCAGCGGATACCGACACTGGCGCGGGAACCGAGGGGGCGAGTGGAGCAGCCTTACCATCCATCGCCAGTAATTCGGATTTCAGCGAAGAGTCCGTTGCCATTTCCGGCCAGGCAGGCCAGGTGAGCGCGCTGGCAGGCATTGATCCCGACCGGCTGCGCGATGCAGCGCAGACAATCCAGGCGCAGGGCGGGTTGAATGGGCCGGGCGGCCAGCAAGGCCAAGGCGGATTATTCGGCGGTTACGGGGGCGGCAGTGGATTTGGCGGGGCCTTTGGAGGAGGCGCCGGCGGATTCGGCGGCGGGGGCGGATTCGGTGGAAGAGGCGGAGGAGGTGGAGGGGGCGGACGCGGAAATTTCCGCAATTTCAATCCCGGCCAGCCGCACGGTGCGATCGCGTGGAACGGTACGAACTCCGCACTCAATGCGCAGCCGTTTGCGTTGCTGGGTCAGCAGCAGGAGCAGCCACCCAACGGAAGCAACCGGTTCACGCTCTCGTTTATGAGTGCGCCGTATATTCCCCACCTGACCAAACCCAGCGGCAAGGACACCGTGTTTCTCACTCTTTCCGGTTCGCGTTCGTCCAGTCCCGACGACTTCTACGCCACGGTCCCAACTGACGCCGAGCGCACGGGCGATTTTTCCGCCGCCGGATTGCCGCCCATTTACGATCCTGTTACCGGACAGCAATTCATCTACAACGGCACTGCCAACATAATTCCGCCCACCGGAGCGGCCGGCGAGTCGATCTCTCCGCAGGCAACGGCGCTCATGAATTACTTCCCTGAACCGAACCTGCCGGCTGGGAGCACCATCAACGGATACAACTATCACCTGCTGACCACTTCACAGTCGAACTCAACCCAGGCAGGCGTCCGTTACAACCGCAGCCTGGGCCCGAACGCAACGTTAGCCGACGCGCGCGCCGGGCGAGGCAGCTTTGGCGGAGGCCGGCGTAATCAGCAGAGCCAGGGCCTTCGGCAAAGCATCAACCTCAATTACAACTGGTCTCATTCGGCTTCCGATCTGGTTAACCTGTTTCCAGACCTGGGAGGAAAAAGCGCGTCGAGCTCCTATTCACTGCAGGCTGGCTACACGGTCGGCTACCATCGGCTCACGAGCATCTCCAATGCCAATTGGAATCGAAGCAACAGTCACACCACAAACTTCTTCACAAATACCACCGACAACCCGGTGGCGGCGGCCGGCATCACCGTGCCGAACAACGTGCCGCTCAACTACGGAATCCCCGATATTTCACTCAGCAATGGCATTCAGGGCCTGAGCGAAACGCAGCCGAGCTTCTCTCTTGCGCAGACCATCTCGTTCAGCGAGGTCCTAAGCTGGATTCACGGCAAGCACAACTTGCGTTTCGGCGGTGACTACCGGCGTGTCCACCGCGACTTTCTCGCCGGATCCAATGCCACGGGGAACTTCGCGTTCACCGGGTTGTTCACGGAGGACGCTGCCCAGGATCCGACCACTGGCTCTTCCATCGCCGATTTCCTGCTCGGGCTGCCGCAATCCACAACGCTCAATTCGTCGCTTGCCAAAAGCTATCTGCGCGACAACGTCTATGACGCCTACGCGATGGACGACTGGCGAGTGCTCAATTCATTGACGCTCAACTACGGCGTGCGCTGGGAGTTTTTCGCGCCCTACACCGAAAAATACGGACATCTGGCCGACGTGGCGACGAATCCCGATGGCGGATTCTCGAGTGAGACCGAGCAGACTGCCGGCATGAACGGGCTTCCCGGCTCGCTCGTTTTCCCTTGGCATAAGGCCTTCCAGCCGCGCGTGGGACTGGCTTGGCGGGTTCCGAAGTTCAAGCAGACTGTGGTGCGCGCAGGGTTTGGCTCGAACTATAACGTCGGCGAGTATGCGGGCTTTGCAACCACGATGGCGCACCAGCCGCCATTCACCGACGAGCAAACCAACCAGGAAGCCGTGGGGAACACGGCAAGTACGGGCTGCGCGCAGACTGTGCCGATGACCTGCTTTGCATTCTTCAATAACCCGTTTCCCGCACCCGCCACGGTCGGAAATTATGCGTTGAATCCGTACTACGGGCTGCCCTATGTGATGGCCTGGAATCTCGATATCCAGAAGACCCTGCCGTGGGGCATTGTGATGAACGTCGGCTACAACGGATCGCGCTCCGATCATCTCGACGTGAAGCTCGCGCCGCGCACACTGCCCACGAGCCTCGACACGGATCCCGCAGCCCTGGTTTTCGATTACGACCAAGCGGCGGCGTACTACAAGATGAATGCCGGAACGGTGCGCGTAAACAAGCGGCTTTCGAAGGGCATCTCCATGGGCGCCAATTATCAGTATGGCCACGCCATCGACGATGCTTCCTCATTGTTTGGCAGCGCGGGATCGGTAATCCAGGACTGGCAGAATCCGGCGGCTGAAGAGGGCCACTCCGTCCTGGACATCCGTCACCAGGTGAGCGGGACATATTTGTTCGAATTGCCTTTCGGGCCGAACGAGTTGTGGGTCACTTCGGGCGTGGGCGCTCATATTCTGGAGGGGTTCTCCATCTCTGGCAGCTTCAATTTCACGTCGGGATCGTGGCTCGATCCGGGATTCGAGCCGACTGCGCAGAGCGTTGAATGCGGCAACACGAGCGGACTGCGGCCGAACCTGACGGGCCAATCGATCACAGCCGGAGGCGGCTCGCTGCGCAGATGGTTCAACACTGCGGCCTACTCGCAGCCCACCAATACGCCGGGATTCTGCAATTACTTCGGCGATGCGCCGCGGAATTCAATTGAAGGGCCGGGCACGGTCTCGAACACCATGATGCTTTCAAAGACCATGGACATGGGCGAGACGCGCAGCTTGGAGTTTCGCGCCACGATCAACAACGTATTTAATACGGTGCAGTACTCGGGAGTGAACACGACCGAGGGCTCACCGACCTTCGGCGAGGTAACTTCGGTAGGCGCGATGCGCTCGTTCCAATTCACGGCAAGATTCAGATTTTAAGAGGAGCGGAGCCGGCGGAGTTGGCAGGTAAGCACGTCAGCGAGTCGGTTGTGGCGTGAGAAGAATGAAAAGGTGCGGGCAACGAATCGGAGCGGGAATCGCGCTGCTGGCGCTTTTAGCGCCGGGAGAGAGCGCGATCTTTGCCCAAAACGGCGCTCCTGTCTCGAATACGCCGCAAGGCGGCTTTACGCTCAAGGCAAATGCCGAACTTGTGTTGACCAACGTGGTGGCGCGCGACGCCAAGACCGGCGCGCTAGTGAAGGGCCTGAAGCAAAGCGACTTCAAAATCTACGAGAACGGCAAGGAGCAGCGGATCGACACGTTCGATTTCGAGAGTGTGGATATGGCCACGCCGCTCAAAGAAGCGACCGTGAGCGGCCTGGCGGCGGGCTCTTCCGGCAGTAAGGCCGTGGTCGTCGCAAAGCCCGAAGAGCTGCGTAACCACCGGCTGATCGTGATGTTCTTCGATCTGACCTCAATGCAGCCCGAGGATTTGGAGCGTAGTGTGGATGCGGCGCAGGATTTTCTGCGAACCAAAATGCAACCGGCCGATCTTGTGGCTCTGGTCTCACTGGGTGACACACTCAACGTCGATCAGGATTTTACGGCCGACAAAAACGCGCTCATCAACGAAGTTGGCGCTTACAACGGCACCGAAGGGCAGGGTTTCGCCGAGGGCGCAAACTCCAATACCAATCAGGTGGAAGACACGACCGCTTACACGCCCGATGAAAGCGAGTATAACGATCTGAACACCGACCGCGAGCTGTTTGCCCTGCGCGCGATTTCGCAATCCCTGTCCAAAATCAACGAGAAGAAGTCGCTGCTTTACTTTTCGGGCGGCATCTCGCGCGACGGCATTGAGAATGAGGCTTCGCTCAGGGCCGCGATCAACGCGGCGGTGCGCGCCGACCTCGCCATCTATAGCGTCGATACACGCGGCCTGCAGGCCGTCACGCCGCTGGGCGACGCCTCCACCGGCAGTCTGCGGGGACAGAGCGGGTTCAACGGCGGTTCACTTCTGAACAACATGAACCAGAACTTCGCCACGCAGGAAGTGATGGCCACGCTTTCCAGCGACACGGGCGGCAAGGCATTCTTCGATTCCAATGACTTTGCGCCCGCGTTTTTGCAGGTGCAAAAGGACAATTCAGCCTACTATGCCATCGGCTTCCACTCGACCAACCCGGCGCGGGACGGCAAATATCGCAAGCTGACGGTGAAAATCGACAGGCCGGGCATCAAGCTCGAATACCGACCCGGATACTATGCGCCTGCCGATTTCAGGCACTCAGGAAAGGAGGACCGCGAGCAGGAACTCGAGGATCAGCTGGCCAGCGATCTGCCGGCCACTGACATGGCGGTTTACATGGGTGCCATGTATTTCCTTCTCGACGAAAACCGGTTCTTCATGCCGGTCTCGCTTGTCGTGCCTGGCTCGCAAATCCCGTTTGTGAAGGGCGGCGACAAAGATAGGGCCACGCTCGACATCATCGGCGCCGTAACTGATGCGGCCAACCGCCCGGTGGGGCGCGTTCGCGACACCGTCAAGCTGAACCTCGACCCGTCGCTTCAGGCACGCCAGAAAAACATCCAATACACCACAAGCTTTAATCTGCCGCCGGGCAAATATGAGATTAAATTCGTGGTTCGCGAAAACCAGACCGGGCGCATGGGCTCGTTCATCGCCGACGTTACGCTGCCCGATCTGAAGAAAGCTCCGCTGAAAATGAGTTCAATCGTTCTGGCCTCCCAACGCGAACCCAGCAAGAAAGCAGATCCCCTGGTGCGGAACGGCGAGGAGTACGTGCCCAACATCAGCCACGTGTTTCGCGAGGACCAGCACATGTATCTTCTCTACGAGATATACGATCCTGCGCGCGAAAAGGCTGCCGAAGGGGCGCCGAAGGAGGCCAAGGCCGCGATTAATCTGCTCAGCAGCCTGGAGCTCATCCAGGGATCGACCAAGGTCTACGAAACACCCATCGTGCAAGCCAGGTCGATCAACGTCGAAGGGCGCGATGCGGTCTCCATCGAGCTCGATGTGCCTTTGAGCGGGCTCAAGCCGGGGTCATACGTCTGTCAGCTAAACGTGATTGACGACGCGGCGGGCAGCTTTGCCTTTCCCCGCTTCGCGGTCCTGCTACGCGCGCCGGCGGAAGCGTCGCCCACCGCCCCGCCTGCTGCGCAACCACCGTCAACAGGCGGAGCCGACTGAGGCTGGGCGGATCCCGATGCTTCACGCGATCGCCTTCCTCAAAAGCCGGCGGGCGTCACGCGCGCTTAATTAAGCGGAGAATGGCCACCAGGATGACCGCGCCGCCGACAGCGATCAACGTGCTGTAGAGGAATCCGCCGTGCGCATCCAGCCCGATGTGGCTCGCGATGAAGCCGCCCAACAGTGCTCCGGCGATGCCTAGCAGGATGTCTACGAAGAACCCATACCCTGAGCCCTTCATAATCTTGCCCGTCAGCCAGCCTGCAACCAGGCCGACCAGTATCCACATGAGAATCCCCATTTTTCCCCCTCGATCTTCGAAATCGGTTGGTTT
>JASHSG010000219.1 GCA_030040935.1 Acidobacteriaceae bacterium
GCCATAGCGGCGTTGCCTCTTTGAAAAGCTGGCGCAGGTGGCGATTGACGTTAAGGATTGATGCGAGAAGCTGAGGCCAGCCGCCGATGGTGCGAAGAGCAGACCGCCGAACGACGAGGCAGAGGTTTGCAATGTCGTTTTCAATGAGCGAGAGCCCGCCATAACCTTCGGGGAAGAGATAAAGGTCCATGCAGCCGCGGAGGGTTTCGAGTGAAGCGGGCGCGAGATGCCAGTGAAGCTTGAATCCGGTGAGATCGGATTGTTTTCCGGGCGGGCGCGGGTGGCCGCGGAGGTCATGTTTGCCGGTGGCGAGGAAGACGTTTGAGGCTCGGATGGTTGCGCCGCTGTTGAGGGACGCCAGCCAATCTCCGCTTGAGCTTGCGAGCGAATCGACAGCAGCGCCGCGCAGGACGCGGCAGCCATGCTGCTCGGCCCGGGCGAGCAGTGCAGCATCGAGGATCCGGCGCGAGAGCGAAAGAGCCTGAAAGGGGAGCGGCGAGTCGACCAGGTTGCCGCTTATCGAGAGGCGCACTCGGTCAATCGTTTTTGCGCCGAGGTCGACGGCGGAAATGTCGGCCAGATGGAGATATTCGACCGCTTCGCGGCTGAGAAATTCGCCGCAAACCTTGTCGTGGGCGCGTGCTTCTTTTTCGATCAGCAGGACGTCGCGTCCGGCGGCGGCCAGACGCAACGCGGCCATTGCGCCGGCCGGGCCACCACCGATGACAAGATGTTCGACGTGGTGACGGTTCGCGATCATGGCGTCTTCCTTCGGCTGACGCAGAGACGGGCTGGCTTGCAGGGTTGGATTGCAATGTCGCGCAGATCAAGGCCAGCCTCCAGACATAGCCGGCGCCAGTCATCCGGAACGAAGGCGCGCGCGATGGAAACGGGGCCGTCGTGCTGAACGAATCGATGCAGGCCGACAAGCCTGGTAAACAGCCGCAGCAAATGATATGGAATGGGAGCGCGCGATAAATCGTTGATGAACCAACCTCTTTCTGAGTTGAGCTCCATCCATTGCAAGAACCGAATCAGTTCAGGCTCGGCGAGGTGGTGCGTAAAGAGAGAACTAACGACGACATCAACCGGTTTGTCGGGTTGCCAATGGAAAACATTGCTAGCCACCCAACGGATTTTGCTTGTTGGCGGTGTGGCTTCGGCAGCAATGGCGACGGCATCAGGATTGAGATCGAGCCCCGTGAGCTCGACGGCAATTCTGCGCACGCGGGCCCATTGCTCAACCCGTCGAAGGCTGTCGCCATAGCCACAGCCCACGTCGAGGATTTGCAGCGGACGGGCGGGTCCTAACGTTGCGACATCGCCGAGCCAGCGGAGAATCGGGCGATAGGCGAGGAACCAGCGATTGAGGCGGGCGAGATCGCGGAGACAGGCGCGCAGTTCCGCGCGCGTGCAAGGCTCATCCATGAGTTCCGTGAGCTGAGCGCGATGACGGAAATCGACTATCTCAAACGGCATGGAACATCATGGTTTCAGCGGTGACGCCCGGACCGAATGACATGGCGCATCCAAGCTGGCCGGGGCGCGCGCGCTCGATCAACCGGTGCAGCACAAACATCACGGAGGCGGAGGACATGTTGCCGTAGTTGAAGAGGATGTTGCGCGAGTCAGCAAGCACATCGGGGGAAAGAGCAAGGCCCTGCTCTGTGGCGTCGAGGATGGTGCGGCCACCGGGGTGAACGGCCCAGAGATCGATGGAAGAGGGCTCACGGCCATGGGTGATGCGCTTGCCTGCTTCAGCGAGGCCCTGACGCAGCTGGCCCGGGACCTGCCCAGAGAGGTGCATGTCGAAACCTTGCTCGCCGATGCGCCAGGTAATGAGTTGATCAGTGCCGGCGAGATTGACGGCGACAAAGCTGTCGAGGGCGAAGCCGACAGGCTCGGCGGTCACCAGATAGGCCGCGCAACCGTCGGCGAAAACGGTGAAGGCAAGCAATTGCTCCATGTCCTTCGACTGCTGCATGTGCAGGGAGCAGAGCTCGAGAGATAGAAGCAGGACTTTGGCTTCGGGTTCGGAGCGAACGATGTGGCGCGCGGCTTTGAGCGCGTTGATGGCGGCATAGCAGCCCATGAATCCGATAAACGTACGTTCGACGGAAGGGCTGAGGCCAAGAAGCTCGATCACCTCAAAGTCGAGGCCGGGCGCATAGAGACCAGTGCAGCAGGTGACAATGACGTGGGAGATGCCCCGACGCTCGGGATCGGCAAGCGCGAGCTTGAGGAGCGCACAACGCGCGAGTTGCGGCGCGAATTTCCTGAAGGCCTCCATGCGGCTGGCCGTGGAAGGGAAATGATCGCGCACGAAGAGCGCACTTTCATCCTGCATCTCGCCGGCCTCAGTGACGATTGGTTTGAGGAACGAATAGCGGTGCTCAATGGCGGCGAGGCGAACCATACGGCGATAGAGATTGCGAGGCGTGCCTTCAGGCAAAAGACTTTCAGCGAAGGGAATGAAAGCGCGGTGCATGTCGTGCGGCGGGACCGCAGTGGCGATGCGATTGAGATAGGCAGTCGTCATTCGATGGCCTCCGGGGCGCCGCGTCGGTCATTCTCTCTGGACAGCATATCGTGCCGAACGCCGCAAGGTTGCAATTGCCGCGTCATTCAAATGCAACCATTGGACGTTGGGGCCATCGGATGGCCTTCAGGCCGCGGATGAGGGAGGGGCGGCAGTGGAGTCGCGGACGACGAGAGTCGTTGAAACGAGAAACTCGCGCTGAAGCCTGGGGTTGCCGGCTTCCTCCAGTTGAGCGCGGAGGGCGTTGAATGCTGCGCGGGCGAGATCGGCGCGAGACAACCGGATGGTAGTGAGCGGGGGCAGCGTGAACTCTGCGAAATCGATATCATCGAGCCCGATGACGGACAAATCATGGGGAACACGAAGGCTCTGCATGTAGGCCGCGCGAAGAACTCCGATGGCAGTCATGTCGTTGGAGCAAACGACAGCGGTGGGACGCGAGGCAAGCCTGCTCAACTGCTCGAAGCCCGCGGCGCCGCCCTTCAGAGTGTGGTCACACTCGATCACCCACCTCTTCTGCAGCTGGAGACCGGCAGACTCCATGGCGGCGCGGAAGTCGTTCTCGCGCGTGATAGCGGAGTGGAGACTATGCGGACCGGCGAGGAAAGCGATGGCACGGTGGCCGAGTTCGGAGAGATGATGAATGGCCTGATTAATGCCCGTCGAATAGTCGAGAAGAATCGTGCTGGCCTTGGGATCGTCGACTTTGAACTCGGCGAGCACGATCGGCACATCACGGTAGGTAAGCTGATCGAGGACAGGTTCTTCCTCGCCGAAGGTCATAACCGCGACGCCGTCGACTTTGCGCTCGAGCATGCGGCGAGCGCATGCGGCCAGCACTGCGGGATCGCTGTTGGTGGAGCTGACGAGAATCTCATAGCCGTGAGTGACGGCAATTTCCTCGAAGCTCTGAATCAGTTCCGGAAAGAACGGATTGGATATGTTCTCAACGATGATGCCAAGGATGCGGCTGCGACCGGAGACAAGCGTGCGGGCGTGGGTGTTGGGCAAATAGTTGAGTTGTTTGATTGCCTGCCAAACTCGCTTGCTCAGGCGTTCGCTGACCAGCGGCGAGCCGTTCATGGTTCTTGAGACCGTGGCGATAGATACCTTCGCCACGGACGCAACGGCGCGAATGTCGGGCAGCTTGCCGGTGGCGTTTCGGTTAGGTTTGCGAGGCACCAACCAATCCTAATGCAGGGGAGCGATGTGCAAAAGAGAAAATAATTCGATTTTCCACTTGGATTTTACGCTGGAAAAAGTCGTCGAAGTCAGGCGTTTTCCGAGATGAGAAGGCGCAGGTCGCGCAGATTGTGACCGGTGGGCCCGGTG
>JASHSG010000220.1 GCA_030040935.1 Acidobacteriaceae bacterium
CGTAGCTGATCACCCGAATGCGATCCGCTGCGATGCCCGCTGTAACCAGAGCGGTTTTAGCGGCCTGTGCCCGGTTCTGGCCCAGCACCAGGTTGTATTCATCCGATCCACGCTCATCGCAGTAGCCGCCGATCACGATTTTGATATTAGGATGCGAATTGAGGTAGTCGGCGTTTTTGGCCAGCGTGGCCTGTGCGTCGCCCCGAATATCGTAGTTGTCGTAGTCGAAGAAGATAGGCTGCACGTGTGCTTCGAAATCCTGCTCCTCGGTCATGGAGGTGCTGGGCACGGTGATCGCCGGAGGCGAATTCACCGTCACATACGCCGACGCGTCTGCGGAGCCGCCATCTCCGCGGGCCACCAGATGATAGGTGGTCGACTCCGCCGGGGTCACCGTCTTTACCCCTTCTGTGGGGACATCGCCGATTCCGTCAATCGAAACCGAGCTCGCATTGGTCGTTTTCCAGGTCAGCTGCACCTGATCTCCGGCCGAAATTACGCTTGGAGTGGCAGACAATTGCGCCGTCGGCGCGGGCGCGGATACGGCCGGAGCTTGTTCAGCCGGGGGCAAAGGTGCGGTCTTCTTTTTGCAGCCCGAAACGGCGATCAAGGCAACCAGCAAAAGAGCGATCGAAAAAATGCACTTCAGAGTTTTCAAGGGGATTCTCCTTATCGAAAAAGGTAATGGCAATCTTCTGGGCAACCGGGTCGTCTTATCGCCGCAGCGCGCTGCCCCGTTGCTGCTTTCAGAACGTCAGCACCCCCAAAATAATAGTTCATCAAATCCGCGATCGCGGTTAAAATGGCGGCGCCTGTCGCGCAGGCGTTATCAAGGATTGTTCACTTCCAGCTCCAATTTGGCATCATGTTGTCGCCGGAGAAGGTTAGTTGCTGCTGATTGGTTCCATCGGCCAGCATCGTCCAGATCTGCGTCCGGTGGCCGATCTGGCGCTGGAATACAATGTGGCGTCCATCGGGCGACCACGACGGAAAATCGTTGACGCCGGCTTCGTGCGTGGCCTGCAGCCAGTTTTTGCTTGCAATATCCATCACGTAGATGTCATATCCGCCGGGATCACCTGGTCCGTATTTACGATTCCATGCAAACGCCAGGATCGCCCCATTGGGCGACCACGAAGGAGATATGGCATAGCCGCCGTCGGTCATCCGCTGTACGTTGGCGCCATCTTTGTCCATGATGTAGATTTGCGGCTCGCCGGTCCGACCGCTCACAAACGCGAGCTGGTTGCCGGTGCGCGGATTCCAAACGGGCGATACGTCGGAGCCGAATGAAGTGACGTTGTGGGCGTTGACGCCGCTCACGTCGGAAATCCAGATATCGGGATGGCCCCCTCGCGCCGAAGAGAACGCGATCTTCGATCCGTCTGCCGACCATGCTGGTGACTGGTTGCTTCCGCCCGCGGACCCTGCAGTGAAGCTCACCAGCCGTCCCAGGTCCAGCGAAAACATGCGGATCGCCCATCCGTCGCTTCCCAGCGAAGCGAACGCAATCCGAGAGTTATCTGGTGAGATGCGCGGAGAGAGCGAAATGTTGCCTAAATGCGTGATGGCGTGCTGATTCTGTCCGTCGTAATCCATCACCCAAATCTCTTTCGATCCGGTGCGATCACTTACAAAATAGATTTTGGTCTCGGCGATGCCGTTAATCGCCCCACCCAGCCTGTAGATAATCTCGTCAGCAAACCGGTGCGCTACGGTGCGCGCCATCTCTTCGCTGGCAGCCTCGTTATACTGGCTGGCCAGCACCGGCGCGCTTCCCACGGTGCGCGCGTCGCTCAGCCATCCATACACGACCAGTCTTCCGTTTGCGGCCGAGAGAGCGCCGAATGCCACCATCGCCGCGCTGGCCGGCGCAGCCGACCATTGATCGGGCTGAAGCTCCTGCGGCGAACCCGGCATTGCCTGTGGGGCCAGGCTCTTCGACACCATTTCGAAGATGCCCGCGTTCTGGAGATCGTTGAAAAGAGTGGAGTCGAAGACCGCTTTCAACGGCGCAGTTTCCGGATCGCTCCCTACCGGCTTGAAATCGGCGGCCGCGAGGCGAATGCGCTCGCTGCCCAGGTTGGTTCCGGTGTGCACCCAATCTTGAGCGAGGATTTGAGGGGAGGGGAAAAACGACAGGGGAAGTAAACTTAGGAGAAAGAGCCGAAATTTTGCCTTCATGCGATCTCAAATCCTTCCTGTTTGGGGTAACGGAGGTTTGTGCGCACGCTTGTTCAATTTTTGCCGCTCGCCAATCGTTTCTCAACTTTCCGAGCTGAAGGCAGACGGCTGATGAGCAGAAAGCTCGATTTCAGTACTCACAGTAATACGATACCTTCAACGTACTTTGATTATAGGCTGATGGCAGTGGGCCGAACGATTCCACACGCTCCGCGGCCAGCATGCAGGAACTGTCGAGCGTTGGGCTTCCGCTTGAAGTATCGAGCACCGGGCGCGTGTGGCTGCCGTCATGGTTAATGCTCCACACAAGGTAAACGCGCTCGCCCTTTGGAGTTCGCGGATCCACCTGCCTGCGGTCCCAGTTCTGCGACATGAGGCGATTGATCTGGTCAACGTACCAGGGGTAGAGGGTGGCGAAGTTGTTGTCGCCAATGGTCGTTGGGCCAGGCGATCCGACCTGCATCTGGTGCGGCATCACTGAACCCGACTGCTCGCCATACTGCGCCACATTCTGTTTGGGCGGCGGCTGGTGAATCTGCGTCTTCGGAGTGTTCTGCACTGTCGGCTTTGCCGGCTTGCCCAGAATTGGAATCGCCGTCTCATCGACGTGCTTCTGTTCTTTCGGGCTCGGCGCGGCCGGCGCCTTGCTCGGTGTCTCTGTGGCCAGCACATTCTGGTTGATCTGGTCCGATGGCAGCGGCAGCGCGGTTGTCAGCGTCACCTGCATCGATCCCCCCGCGCCGGCAGAACCCCAGAAGTTGTGATGAAACAGTCCCATCACCCAGCCGTAATAAAGCAGGCTTCCGGCGATCAGGACATGGAGCAGGAGCGACCCAGCCGCAGGTGCTGCGAAAGGCTCCCGCGCGAGTTCCCGCTCCAGGTGTCCACTGCCTTCAACCACGCTTTCCATACTCTCGTCTGCTCCGCCAGATCGGCGCCCCAGCCGTTTTGCATTCAGGCACCTGGGATATGACGAATCTCGTTTGGCCGCCAGCCCAGCTAATTCGACGCTTTTGAATCCAGCGGCTGGGTCACAATCGACACATTCGTGATCCCCGATTGTTTCACCGCATCCATCACACTGGCGAACGCCCCAAACGGGACACGCTCATCGCTGCGCAAGTAAATGGCCTGGTGCGCCGGATCGACCCCGGCCTGGCGCAGTTTTTCCGGCAAATCGTGCACGTTCACCGGCTGATCGTTCAGATATACATTCTGGTCACGGTCGATTATCACCACCATCCGCTGTTCGGTGATTTGCTTTACCGTGCGCGTCTTCGGCACATTCACTTCAATTCCTGACTGCAGCACGGGCTCGGTGATCATGAAGATCACCAGCAACACCAGTACCACGTCCACCAGCGGAGTAATGTTGATTTCCGCCAGCGACGATCGCGTCTGTCCATTGAATGTCGTGAAGGCCACGTTTAACCTCTTGCGAACCGGCGTCTAATCCCGCTACCCCGGCTACTTATATAGACTGCGTTCGGCCTCGCGAGGCATCTCAGCCGGAACTCTTGGCGCGCCCTGGGTCTGGCTTCGCAATGGCATTTCTTCCAGCGAATTCAGCAGCTCGCGGCAAAAGTCGTCGGTCGCGGATGCAAACAACCGGATGCGCGCGGAGAACTGGTTGTATGCCACGACGGCCGGCACGGCTACAAATAAGCCCGCTGCAGTCGTAATCAGCGCCTCGGCAATGCCCGGCGCCACCGCTTTCAGCGACCCGCCGCCTGCCACGCCAATGCCGTGAAACGCTTCTACCACGCCCATGACCGTTCCGAACAGACCCACGAATGGACTTGTCGCGCCGATTGTCGCCAGCCATGTCATGCGCCGCTCCAACGCCGTGATCGCAGTGCTCGCCGCGGTCTGCGCGGTGCGCTCCAGCGGCGTCAGGTTCCGCGGGGGCCCAGATCCGCCCGTCTGCCGCTTGTACGTCTCGTACACGTCTTCAAAGACCTGCGCCAACGGGCTGGAGCCATAATCGCCGGTCAGCGACGCAATCTCATTCAGCCGCGTTGCCTTGCGAAACGCGCGGATGAACTTTCGGCTTTGCGATGTCGCCCTGCTGAACGCTGAAATCTTTCCCAGAATCACCGCCCACGAGTACAGACTGGCCAACAGCAGCAGCACGAGCACGCAAATTGCGATCGGCCCGATGTCGCTCATCATCTCGGCCAGTGCGCCAAAGCCGCCCGATTGTCCCGCGCCGCCAGTGCCGCTCTGAACCAGCCAAAAAGCTGCCACTACTCCAGTAAAAATCGCCATTCACCTCATTCTCCACGGTACCAGACCACATACTTGAGCCCAAGTGACGGTTTGGGTGCCTTTTTGATCGACGCACCGCGCCCCGCGAAGGTTCGTGCATCCAGCGCTGGAAGTACCGCGCGGCATTCCGGGCGAGCCCCGTTCATGCTATGCTGCGCTCGGATTCTCATTGATTGCGAACACGGCGGTAAAACGGATCAACCATGCTCGTCGAGTTACGCGCTGAAAACTACGCCGTCATCGATCACGCCATTGCCTCCTTTGGCCCCGGCCTCAATCTCCTGACCGGCGAAACCGGCGCCGGCAAGTCCATCCTCGTCGACGCGCTCGCTCTCCTGCTGGGAGGCAAGGGCTCGGGAGAGCTAGTCCGCCACGGCGCCGAAAAGGCCGCACTCTCCTGCGTTTTCGAGTCCACGCCCGGCGCCGAGGCCATCCTTGAAGCCAACGGCATCGATGCCGAAGGGGCCGAAGTCATTCTTCGCCGCGAGATTCTCTCCAACGGCAAAGGCCGCGTCTTCGTGAACAATCAGCCCGCTACCGTGCAGGTCCTCAAGCTGCTCGCGCCCGAGCTTGCGCTCGTTCACGCGCAGACTGAGAGCCTCTCCAGCTTCGATCAGTCGCAGCAACGCGTGCTGCTCGACCGATTCGCCGGCATTTCCTTAGATGCAGTCTCTGAGGCTCATGCTCGCTGGCACGCCGCCACAAACAGACTCAACGACCTTCTCCAAGGCGAGCAGGACCGCCTGCGGATGGTCGATCTCTGGAGTTATCAAAAGAAGGAAATCGAGGAAGCGCATCTG
>JASHSG010000221.1 GCA_030040935.1 Acidobacteriaceae bacterium
CGGTGCAGCCTGTTGAACCGCCGGCTGCTCGGACGACACAGAACACACCATGGCGGCAAATAACATTGCGCCAGGGATCAACCTTAAAATGTTGTTCACTTGGACTCCTTCCCAACCGGTTTCAATTCTCGCTCAATATCGTATACCGCGCCCCCCGGAAGCGCTTCGCAACCTCCACGCCTGTCCCGCGCATGAACCGTCGCGGAGCTCCTTAAGTCCTATTCGGCTTTGATCACCTCGCTTGCGATCTCTTTTCACCCGGAGACGACGGGGCGCTCCGCGCTTGCGTTTCAGCGCGATTATCGCTCGGAACTCCGATCCCTGCTGTTCCCTCTCCAAGGGTGCGCCGTGCGCGCCCGCGCAAAAAGTCCTTGCGCAAACCCCGGACCGGGGTAGATTATGGTGTCGCTTTCTCAATCCCCCGCAGTTTTGTCATGTAAATCCAGGAGACGCCCAATGCGCGTGCGGATTCCTGCTCTGGTTCTGCTCGGATTCTGTCCCCTGCTCTTCCCCCAGCAGGCGCCCTCAATCGGCGCTGCCGCCCTTCCCGGCGCCGGTTCGGTCCAGGTCCCGGGTGGTCCCGGCCCGGCGTTCGCATTCACGAAAATCGATACCGATCTCCTCGACGAAGCCAACGCCGTCGACGCGCTCTACGAAAAAAAGGGCCTTGTTATGCACGATCCGGCCCTGCAGTCCTTCCTCGACTCGGTGGGAAACCGAGTTCTCGCCAATCGCCCCATTCCGGAGAACGTCACATTTCGTTTCCGGGCTCTGCGTGATCCGATGGTGAACGCCTTCGCGCTGCCTAACGGCAGCATTTATGTGACCACCGGCCTTTTGGCGCTGCTCGAAAACGAAGCACAGCTTGCCGGCGTGTTGGGCCACGAGACTTCGCACGTATTCGAGCGACATACCTATCTCGAGAACCGCAGCGTTCGCAGGAAAGCGCTCACGATCAACATCCTGGAAATCGCCGCCGCGGCTGCGCCTGTGGGAGGAAATCTGTCGGAGGGTGTCCAGCTTTTTGGCGCCTCTGTGCAACTGGCAGCGATGATCGGCAGCGATATTATCGTGGCCACTATTTACGGATACTCCCGTGACATGGAGCGCCAGGCCGACAGCGATGGCATTGCGGCCATGACTGCCGCCTCTTACGATCCCGCCGCCATGGCGCGTTCCTTCGAGCTGCTCGACCTTGACAGCAGTCTTGAATACGAGCCTGTGCAGGGCTTTTACCGCGACCACCCCAAGCTCAGCGAACGTCGTGAATTTGCCACGCAATTCGCCTCTGAGCACAAGTCCGGCGCGCTTGTAACCGGAGACCCCAAGGCGTACCTCGACAATGTGTCCCCGGCCATCTGCTACGAGATCGAGACTGACCTGAGCAGCCGCCGCGAACGAACGGCAGTTGATCGCGCGTCAAAATTGTCTGCGGCGTTTCCCGACAACCCCAAGTACAAGGTGCTGCTCGCCGACTCATACCGCGCATTGGGCGCCAAAACCAAGGCCCCGACGGACGAGGAGCGTACCCGGCATGGGCAGGCGGAACATCGCAAGGAGTACTTTTCCATGACGCCCGAGGAGGAGCAGTCGAAGCTTCGCGAGAAACCTGAAGGACAGGCCGCTCTCCGCGATAACCAGGCCATGGCGGAACAGCTCTACAAGAGCGTCATCCAAAGCAATCCCAACTACGCCGCTGCTCATAGCGGGCTTGGCTTCCTTTTCGAGCAGGAAGGCAAGTACAACGAGGCCGCAACCGAATACCAGACCTACCTGCAGATGGAATCCGGAACCAGCATGGACCACCTTCGTATCCAGCGCCGTCTTGCCGCGGTTCAGAAACTGGCTGGATCGCCGGGCCACACTTAATAGCCGGAGCGCGACCGCGATCCCGGCCGCAGGTCATCACAGTCCACAAAAAATGAGGAACGTGTTATGCCATTGAAAGTTCGCATCCTTGCTGCCTTGATCTGCACGGGTTTGTTCGGTTTCCGCGCCTACGCAACCACGCCGTCGTGGTCCTACGAGAATCGTAAGGTCACCTCGGGCGAGTTCCTTATCCGTACCGCCTGCATGATGCCCGTCGAGGGCAAACTCTCCAAGGTCACCATGAAAGGCGGCGAAGGCATGTCCAAGGAATCGGAAAACTGGACCGAAAATCTTCAGAACATGGTGGAGGCGCACCTGAAGACAGCAGGAGTTCAAGTCCTCCAGGCCTCCGATCCGATGGCCAGCGGGGCCTCCGACGATGAGATCCAGCAGGTCATTCTCGAGTTGGATCAGAAATATGGAGAGATTACAAAGACGCTGAATAAGAAGCCGAAAGACATCGGAGAATCGCGCTACACGATTGGCGATGACGCGGCGTTGCTGCCATGCTCCGCCAAAGCGGACGTGCTGGTTTTTGTCGAGGGTGAGGGCCAGGTAACCTCGGGTGGAAAAAAGGCCATGGGGATGATTGTCGGCGGCAGCGCCAACACCTCCTACGCTACTCTCGTCCTGACCATGGCCGACGCCAAAACCGGTGAAATCATCGCTTTCTCAAGAATGTCCAACGCGGAAAGCTTTGGCGATAAGTTCGTTGACCAGACCGAAGAAGTCTACGGCAAGGCATTGAACAAGCAGTTCGAGAGATTGAGAATCGGCATGTACCTCGATAAGAAGAAGCATTAAGACCCACGGCGCCAATCGCTCCACCGCACTCAGCTGTGGGCAGACATCACCCTGTCTTCCCAGCCTCTGCCGTCATGGGTGTTACTCTCATTTCTGACAGTTGCGCCTCATGACCCGAAACGACCGGCGCACTGCGGTGCGCGGTCCCGCAGGTCAGTGAAACTCGTCGCGAAACTCATAAAAGAGGAGTAGTATCGTCCCGAATTCCGACGAGGGAGGAGATCGGCCATGAAATATTTCACTCCATTCTTCATTCTCCTTATAGCTTCCTTCGCGGCCGTACCGCTCCCAGCCGCGACCAGCCAGCACCCGCCGATCGACACCATCGTGGTGAACCGCTTCACAAATGCCAACGGAATGTCCCAATCGCAGAATTTCATCCAATATTTTGCCGACGATCTTTCCGAAGAACTGGTCAAAGACAAGGCGGCCCTTCAGGTTGTGGATCAGGGCACCTCGGTTCCCGATACTGCCGCCGCCCATTCGGTCGTCATCGAGGGCAAGTTTCTTTCGCATGAAGACGCCGGCCTCATCAAACCCGGCAAGCTGGTTGTCGAAATCAATATCTACCGGCTCAGCGATCATGCGCTCGTAAAGACCTTGACTCCTGCAACCCACTTCCCCTTCAGGGGCGACCAGAAAGAAAGAGCCTATGCCTATTACACGGGATTCGCAGCCGCCGACATGATTTCAGAAGCGCTCAGAACCGTGGACCTCTCGAGCATTTCTCCCGCAGCCCCCGGCTCCAGCCCCGCGGCTCCTGTCACAGCACCCGCGCCGTCACCCGTCGCCGCGCCAGCGCCCTCTCCCGTCGCCGCACCCGCGCCATCATCGAACGCCGCGCCACCGGCAGACGATGAGGCGAAGGCTTCCGTGCAGTTGTCTTCCGATCCCTCCGGCGCCGACATCACCATCGACGGCACCTACGTGGGCAATACGCCCAGTCTCATCAAGCTCAGCCCCGGCAGTCACACCATCACAATGACCATGCGAGGATACGCGCCCTGGGTGCGCTCGATCGAAACCGCAGCCGGCGAATCGCGCAACTTTGCCGCCACACTCGAAAAGACCAGCCCATAACGTCACACTCTTCATCGTCCCCTTTGTTCCTTAGTCCCTCGTTCCCGGCTTTTTATTCCCCTGCCCCTAATCTGAGGCCTCCTCTTTTCCAGTCCCTGCGCCCCCGGGTCCCTGCGTTCCTGCTTTACACTCATTCCTGACGCTGCCTGCATGCCATCTCCATGAGCCGACGCACCCGCAAAACGCTCCTTATCGTCGCAGGTGTCCTGCTTGTGCTGGCCATCGCCGTCTTTTTGCGCTCCAAGGCCCCGCCCGAGGCCGCTCGCCTCCTTCCCGAGTCTGATGGCATCATTTACTTCAACCTGAAAGCCATCCGCACCTTCGCGCCCAAAGACTTCAAGCCTCCCAACCGCGTCCCCGAATACCAGCAATTCGTCGACGCCATCGGCATCGACCCCGAGCGCGACATCGAGCAGGTGGCAATTTCGTTGCATCGCATGCCCGATCCCAATGGCCCCAACGGCCCCGTTGCCTATTCGATGGTTTTGGTGGCCAAAATCACCGGGCCCCGCCTTAATGCCTGGCTCGACGCCCACGCCACCTCGCGCGAATCCTATGTCGGCCATACCATCTACAGCATCCCCTCCGATGGCCGCACCGTCCGCGTCGCGCAAATCGGCTACGACATGGTCGCCGTCTCCAACACTCCCACCACCGAGCAGATCCACTCCATCCTCGACCGCCATCGCGCCGCTGCCCTGCCCTTCTCCGGCTCCTCGCTCCTCGAGCGCCACTTCCATGAAGTGCCCTTGCTTTCTCTCGCCTGGGGTGTCGGCCAGATCGGCCTTCCTTTCTCAGAGAGCGGCGCGATTCACGTCTTCGGCCTCGCCCTGCCGCTCGAACCCGACTCCACCATCATCGCCAGCATCGCTCCCGCGCTCCCCGTTCCCGGCTCCTTCGCGGCACTGCGTTTCAAAGTTGAAGAGATCGCTCCCAGCCAGGACAAGGCTTCCAGCCAGGCCGCCGACCTTGCCACCCTCGTCACTCTTGCCCGCTCGCTCGCCCAGCCCCTTGGCCAAACTCCCGCCAACGATGCCTTCAGGGAGCTGCTCAAAACCGCGGAAGTTACCCAGCACGGCGAGCGTGTCGTTGTCACTGCCACTGTCCCTGCCAGTACCCTCGCTCACCTTTAATGGAGGGCGCGAGCACGCCCACCCCCTGGCTGCGGGGCGCCCGTTTCCAGTGTTCACTGCAATCGAGCGAGAATTGAGGCGGTACTCACCTCGGTTGACGCTTGGTCCCTGCCCCACCCTTCGCCGGTCCCTGGCTTCCGCTCCACGGTGTAGCATGGATCGTGCCCGGAGACTCATGCCAACTCGCTCTTTAACTCCCTGCTCGTTCCTTTTCGCCGTCCTCGCAACCGTTCTCGGATCCACTGTTGCCCTCGCCCAAAGTCCCGCTACCCAGAATCCGGATCGTCCCTGGATGAATCCCGCGCTCTCTCCCGAAGACCGCGCCGATCTCGTCCTCAAGCAGCTCACCCTCGACGAGAAGATCGCCCTCCTGCACGGCAATGGAATGGCCAACAACGTCCTTTGGACAATGCCGCTCACTCCACTCACCAACGGCGGCGCCGGATACGTCGAAGGCATCAAGCGCCTCGGCATTCCTCCGCTTGTCATCTCCGATGCGGCTTACGGCATCCGCGACTCGGGCGTCAACGGCCGATACGCTACCGCCATGCCTTCGAGTCTCGGCGCCGCCTCAAGCTGGGACGCCGAGTCAGCTTGCGCATATGGCGCCCTCATCGGCAGCGAGCTTCGCGCGCAGGGCTTCAACATGACGCTCGGCGGCGGAATCGACCTCGCCCGCGAGCCTCGCGACGGACGCACCTTCGAGTACGCCGGTGAAGATCCGCTCCTGGCCGGAACCATCGTCGGCAATTTGATGAAGTGCGAACAGGCTCAGCACGTTGTAGGCGACATCAAGCACTACGCCATGAACGACCAGGAAACCGGCCGCAACTTCGTCAACGCCATCATCTCCAAACGCGGCATGCAGGAGTCCGATCTGCTTGCCTTCCATATCGCCGTCTCCATCGCCAATCCCGGCGCCGTCATGTGCTCTTACAACCGCGTCAACGGCGACTACGCCTGCGAGAACTCTTACCTGCTTCACGACGTGCTCAAAGGTCAGTGGGGCTTCAAAGGCTTCGTCGATTCCGACTGGGGGGGAACGCATTCCACTGAGAAGGCCTCTGCCGCAGGCCTGGACCAGGAGCAGCCCATGGCCAACCACTTTGGCCCCAGGCTGCGCGAAGCGGTCGATGCCGGGCGGGTGACGCTCGCTGAAATTGACGATCATGCGCGCCGCGTCCTTTATGGGGAATTTCTCTCAGGCGTCGTCGACAATCCTTTGCAAAAAAGTGTGGTCGACGTCGAAAAGGGCTTCGAAACCGCGCAGCATGTTGAAGAGAGCAGCATCGTTCTTCTCAAGAACCGCAACTCGATCCTCCCCATCGCTCCTGCGCGCATCCATAGCATCGCCATCATCGGCGGCCACGCCGATGTCGGCATGATCTCGGGCGGCGGTTCGGCGCAGGTCGACCCGCCGGGCGGGAATGCCGTGCCGCCGGAGCCCGGCGTGCAGCAGCTCGCTTTCGGGAACATCGTATGGATGCCGTCTTCGCCCTTGAAAAGCATCCGCGCGAAGGC
>JASHSG010000222.1 GCA_030040935.1 Acidobacteriaceae bacterium
CTGTTTTTCGGTCACGCCGCGAATCCTGTCAAGCTCTATCCTCAAAAGTAATTCCGTCTCCTTTCATCACTCCCCCACTCCCCGATCTCTAACCCCCTTTTCCCAAGTTCGCTCGGTTCCGTCCCGCGAATTACGAAACCCCCGTCCACTCACCGCGCCCTCGAGGCCCAGCACGCGAAATCGTGCAGAAAAGCGCCGTGGGACTCAAAGGCTATGCTCCCTCCGCGCGAAGTTCACTGGATGCGTTCGCCGAGCTGATTGATCACGCGATAAGCTGACAGCGCTGCGCCTTCCTGCCATCCGACGAGGCGGCTGGTGTGGTCGCCGGCGAAGTAGACGCGGCGGTCGGGCGATTGCAGCGTGGCCAGAGCCTTCTCGTCGTTCCACCCGAGGCTGATCCAGGAGCCGAGGTTGAAGGGGATGTGTCCCCAACTGACGTAGATGGGCTTGGAAAGATCTTTGCCGTGGCCGGGATGCAGCAGCTCGACGGAGCGGCGTGAGGCGTCGAGCTTCGCTTCGATCGACGGCAGATGGCCGAAGATGTAGCCGTGCTCCGTCATGGAACGCTCCGCGGGATCAGCCTTGTCGAGCAGGCTGGGCAGAGCGCCGACGGCCGGGCCGAGCTCGATGGAGTAGCCGCCGATGACGATGCCGCGCTCAGAGAACAGGCGCGCGCTGGGATACCAGACGAGATCGACGGGCTGCTGCAGATAGGAGATGCCGCCGAAGATGTTCGCCTCCTTCTCCCAGAAGCGCGGCGCCTCCCACGCGATCTTGTAGGCAGAGTCGTACTGGACCGTATCGAGGATGGCGCGAATGGGGGCGCTGAAGTCGGCGTCGAGGGTGCGCGCGACGGTGAGCGGCATGGCGCAGATGCAGTAGTCGGCCTCGATGAGGCGAGTTTCGCCGGCCTGGGATGAGGCGGAGCGCTCGCTGTAGGTGACCGTGACGCCGGAGTCAGACTGGCGAATGCGGCTGACGACCGCGCCGTAGCGGATCACCGAATCGAGGCGCGACGCGAAGGCAAAGGGGATGCGGTCCATGCCGCCGATGGGCTGGAACATGGTGGGCTGCCACTCGAGAACTTCTTCGACGAGCATGCCCTGCCACAGATCGGCATCGAGCAGCTGGTGCATCGCCAGCGGCGCGTTGACGACCGGCAGCTGCGCGGTGGCGCCGGGAGGGACTTTGTAGCCGGAACGGTTGGTGCCGCGGAAGAGCAGATCGGGATTGAGGTCGCCGTACTGGCGGAGGAATTCGATCATGCGCTCGCGGTCGTCGGCGGTGATTTCCTGGTCGAGCGCGCCGCGCTTGATGCATTTGGCCAGCAGCTCGCTGACGTGGCCACGCGTGTCGTTGACGACGCGGCGCTCGGGGACGGCGACACCGCTGTTCAGAAGGTTGCTCTGCATGAGCGCGCTGCGCGATGAGTTGACTTCGACTTCAAGCGCGACGCCGAGCTCGCGGCAGTAGCCGAGCATGGTGTGGTGCGTGGAAGGCAGGCGCGCGGGGCCAGCGTTAAAGTAATGGCCTTCGTCGAACGTGCAGGTTTGGCGCGCGCCGTCGGTGAATTCGACTTGGGTTCCGGCGCGGATGCTCCAGTTGCGGCCGCCGGGGCGCTGGCGGGCCTCGAGGATGGTGCACGACCAGCCCGCTTTGCCGAGTTCGTAGGCCGAGACGAGGCCGGCGATGCCTCCGCCAAGGATGACGACGCGCGCGCCTTTGCCGTCGACCAGACGCAGGGGACTGGCTTCGCCGGCGGCTTCAGGGATGGCAAGCAGTCCGAGGGATTGCATGAGGACGAAGGCGGCCGAATATCCGCCGGCCTGGCCAGCACGCATCAGGAACTCACGTCGAGTGAGGCTCATCTTGTTCGCCTTTCGAGGGTTAAGGGTGCAGGGGGCAGGGAACCGATAGTCCTTTATACCGCTGAACGGCGGGGTTGAAGGCGGATGAGGATGGGCGGATCGAAAAAAAGGCTAAAAAGTACTTGACAACATACACTATGTAACATACAGTGTGTTTTGTACAGTGTATGGAGTACAGCATGACTTTGACCGAGAATCTCTTTGAAAACCTTCGGCTGGAGCTGCGGCGGGGGTGCCTGACGCTGGCGGTGCTGGCGCAACTGAAGCAGGAGCACTACGGGTACACGCTGCGCAAGGCGCTGGCCGGCCGCGGCATGGAGATCGACGAGAGCACGCTGTATCCATTGCTGCGGCGGCTGGAGGCGCAGGGGCTGCTGACCAGCGAATGGCGCGAGGAAGAGAAGCGCAACAAGCGGTTCTACAAGCTGTCGGCCGACGGCGAGCAGATTTTTGCGCGGTTGCTGGAGGAGTGGAACGCAATCAACACGGCGATCGGGAATCTGCTGTAGGGGCGGGAAAAGAGAACAGAGAACAGAGAACAGCGGAGCTGGAAAAACTGGGGCAACGGGTTGAGCCGACCTTAAGCAAGGAATCGAGGAATGTTATGGAACTTCTGGATCGATATCTGCAAGCCGTGAAGAGGCACTTGCCGTGGGAGAGGCAGGACGACATTATCGCCGAGCTGCGCGCGAATCTTGAGGCGCAGCTTGAGGACAAGGAAGCGGAGCT
>JASHSG010000223.1 GCA_030040935.1 Acidobacteriaceae bacterium
GGATGCGCCCTCCGGCACGGCGTTGACCCTCAGGGAAATCATCCTGGCGGCGCGGCCGGGCATTGAAGTGCCCATCGAATCGCACCGCGTGGGAGACGCAAAGGGCGAGCACGTTGTGCGCGCCGCCAGCGATTGCGACACGCTCGAGTTGCGCCACGACGCGCACTCGCGGCGCGGTTTCGCGATGGGCGCGGTGCGCGGTGCCGAATGGTTGGCCGGAAAATCGGGCGCATGGGAGTTCCGCGAAATCTTCAATCAGCTGTAACGGGACCAATCGGCGCGGCGCATTCCACTCGCCTGCAAAATCCTGTTCAATCTCGCTCCACCAGTCGTTATAAACTTGACTGGTCATGGAAACGACAGGTTGTGGTACCGCAATTGTGACGCCGTTCAGTGCGGATGGGTCGGTCGACGAGCCGGCACTGTGGTCGCTGGTGAACTGGCAGGTTGAGTCGGGAATCGACTTCATTGTCGCGTGCGGATCGACCGGAGAAGCGGCGACGCTGGATGAAGAGGAGTGGCTGCGCGTGGTGCGATCGGTGATCGACGCCGCGGCAGGACGGGTTCCGGTATGGGCGGGCTGCACGCACAACTCCACACGGGTGCTGGTGCGGTTGGCGGGACTTCTCAAGCGCATTCCCGGCGTGGCCGCGGTACTCTCGGCCAATCCTTACTACAACAAGCCAACCCAGGAGGGTCAGTTCCAGCATTTCCTGGCATTGGCGCACGAGGTCGACCCGCTCCCCGTCTGCGTGTACAACGTGCCGGGCCGCACGGCGGCGAACCTCGAGCCCGAGACAGTGGCGCGTCTGGCCGCGGCGGCCAGGAACATAGAGGCCATCAAGGAAGCGAGCGGCAAGCTGGCGCAGTTTACCGAGCTCGCGCATACGTTGCCGCGCGGTTTCAGGATCTTTTCCGGCGACGACAACCTCGCGTTGGCTGCCATCGCCGTCGGCGCACATGGATTGATCAGTGTGGCGTCGAACGAGGCGCCCGCCGAAGTGACGCGAATGATCCGCGCTGCACTCGACAACGACTGGGATGAGGCGCGAGCGCTCGAGCGCCGCCTTTCTCAGCTTTTCGAAGCCAACTTCTGGGAATCGAATCCGGCCCCGGTCAAGACCGTCCTGAGCCTGATGGGAAAGTGCGGCGACTCTCTGCGATTGCCTCTGGTGCCTCCGACCGCGGCCACACGCGCCAGGCTGGAGCGCATGGCGGACGAGCTGGGCCTGTTGAAGCGCGCGCCGGTTTCCCAGGGCGCGCGCTCGGAAGTGTTCTGAAGAAGACCATGCGCATCGATTCACTGCCAAGGACCGCCGGCGTGCGGAGCGCCATGATTTTTTTGGCGTCGGCGCTTGCCGGTCCGCCGCTGGGGGTCGCTCAGGCCCCGCCGATGAGCGCGCCCGCCCAAACCGTCGCCGCCCAGCCGCCGGTCGCGGCTCGGGATCAAACCGATCTGTGGAAGGTAAAGCCGGACATTTCGGGAAAAAGGAATGGCGTGTTTGCGGAACCGCTGGCAATGGACTTCGCCGATCACAACGGTTACATCTCGCTCTTCGACGGCAGCTCCCTAAGCGGATGGGATGGCCGGCCGGGCGTGTGGAGCGTCGAAGACGGCGCCATTGTCGGAATCTCGACCAAAGAGAGGAACGCAGGTAATTCGTTCCTCGTCTATCACGGCGTCTCTGCGAAGGACTTCGACCTGAAACTCGAAATCAAGGTGGAGTGGGGTGGAGGCAGCGGCGTGCAGTACCGCAGCAGCACTGGAATACCGCCGGGCCGCGTCGCCGGCAAGGGAGAACCGCCGCTCGATCCGCGCTGGGTCATGATCGGGCCGCAGGCCGACTTCTGGTATCCCGTCAGCGAGAATGCCAGGCAATACAGCGGGCAGCTCTATTCGCAGAATACGTCGCTGGGCATTATCGCCTGGCGCGGCCAGGTGGTTGAATCCGAGCTGGGCAATCCGCCGCAGCTGGTGGGAACGATTGACGACCGCGCGCAACTGGGAGCCTTTGTAAAGGACGGCGAGTGGAACCAGTACACCATCATCGCCCGCGGCGGCGTCATGATGCACATCCTGAATGGCAGGTTAATGGCCGTGCTCGTGGACGACGATCCTGGCTCGACCAACAACGTGTCAGGGCTGTTCGGGCTGCAGATCGAGGGCGCGCCCTGCAAGGTATCCTTCCGCAACATATGGTTGAGAAAGATCGATTAACCACGGTCCAGGCCGCGCTGTTACCGTGGTAACCGGGCAAAATGCCCGCCCCCGGGGTCTGTTGAAACTTTTTCTGAATCCTCCCACAACTTCCTTGAATCGGCGCGTGTCTACCTTTTCGACGGCAGAAGCTGGCTAAAATCGGCGTCCTGCCGCTGTAACTAAATTTTGGCGATGGCTCCGTGCGAGCGCGCCTTGGAACGACTCATTTTTCCCCGCTTGGAAGTGAAGAGTCCGTGCAGGTTTCAGCCCGCATCGGCTCCCAGTCTGGGCGGCGTTCCTCGGAGTGAGGCCGGCAAGATGAGCTCACTCAATGTGCGTTCACTTTAGGCCACGGCGGCCCGCAGAAAGCGACGTACCCAATATGTCCCCCAAGACAAGCAAAATGCTGTTGAGGCTTGCGCTGGTTCCAGTCGCCACTTCCATGCTGGCGGTTGCGGGCTGCACCAGCGGATCGATGATAAGCACCGGGACCCAGTCAGGTGGATCCTCGGGTTCGGCCTTCGTCGTCGGCACAGACGCGCCTCTGGCCGCCGTCGTTTCGTTTCAGGCAACCATCACGAGCATCACTGCTAACCCGGCGAGCGGCTCCCCCGTGTGCCTCATCAGCAGCTGCACAAACGGCGTATCCGTTGACTTTGCGCGATTCAACGGCCTGCAAACGCTGCTGGACGACACCGATGTTCCGCAAGGTACCTACGACAGCATCACCATCACTTTGGGCACAAGCACAATCGGCTATCTGAACACCAGTGGCAGCGCCGCACCCACCATCCAGACCATCACGCCAGTAACCTACAATCCATCCAACTCAGTGACCGTGACACTCGCCAACCCTCTCGTGGTAACTCCCTTGGGTGGTGAGCCGGTCGGCCTGCGCCTCGACTTCGATTTGGCCAAATCGATCCAGTTGACCAACGGCGTGGTCAACGGAACCGTGAATCCGATGTTCGATGTCAGTACGGTGACCCGCACCGACACTCACGCTCACATTGACGAATTGATTGGGGGCGTGCTGGCGCCGCCTACAGTCACCACGGAGCCGAGCTCCTTCGTGATTCAGGGGCCGCACGGCGAAGACTTCACCATCGACACAACCTCGTCGACTAATTTTGACGGCGATGCCAGCCTCGCCACCCTGACCACCAGCGACATCGTGCAGGTTGCAGGGCAGATGGATCCGGCAACGCAGACCCTCGATGCCGACGAAGTGGCGGTTATCTCGGATAAGGGCTTCTACGCCACGGGGCAAATCACCTACGTTGACCCGCCGCTGGCAAACACTACCGCGGCCACCGGCTTCGACCTGTATGTGCGCGCTCTCGAGCCCACCAACACGGGCCTGACGCGCGGCCAGATCGCGGACGTGAGTTTGACCGGCAGCGAGAAATACTACATCTACTCGCTCGATAATCCGTTTACGCAGTTCCTCTTCAACTCCAGTTCGCTCGTGGCAGGTCAGGATGTCGCCATCGGCGGACCGGCAAGCGGTGCGGCAAATGCATCCGACGTGACCGTCGATCGCATCCATCTGCGCAACTGGGGCTTTAACGGCACCGTTGTCGCAGGTAGCGAGAACTCCGGTCAGGGCACCTTCCAGTTGCAGATCACCGGCTTTGCCGGCGTGCTGGTCCCGACGCCGGTCACTGTCTTCCTGGGCGGCAATTGCGACTTCCGCTATGGCTTCGGCGGATTCAACGATATCACCGACGGAGCGAACATTCGCGTGGTGGGACTGCTGCTGAAGAACCCGGCAAACGGCAACCTCGTGCTGTGGGCGCGCCACATTGACGGGCTTGAGTTCACCGACATGACGACGGCAGCCTGGCAGTAAGGCAAACGCACGATCAACCAAACGCCGGGTCCGGCTTCACGCCGGCCCCGGCGTTTTTCGTGCGCGACGACTGCGGCTTCAGCCATGCGCCTCTCAGAACAGGTCTGCAATGGGAGGGAAGGTGAGCAGAAGTCCGAGAAAAAGAAGCATCAGCGCAGCCGTGTTGAATCGCGACGGAATTTGCCGAGTGCGCCAGCGGAAGTGCAGGACGATCCACGCAGCTAGCCAGATAAGAATCGCGCAGGAGGTGACGCCGGAAAGCGGTCCGGTGGGCTTGTAGAAGTTCATCAGGCTCTTGATCGAGCCGGCTTTGTCAGCCAGGATAGAGAGCACTGCGACCGCGAGCGAGCCAATGCCGGCCGCAAGCACTGCGGCCGCCCCCGCGCCGTTCGGATTTGGCTTCGCTTGTGTAGCACTCGCGCTCATTTTTGTTCTCCCCTGACGAGGGTGATCGTCGGTCCGCCGTTTACCGGCGCGTTCTTGTCGAGCATGGCGCCGAAGAGGCCGGCGACGCCGGCGGCCAAAAGCGAAATCCAGACAAAGCCGAGCACTGCGGCGCAAAGTTCGGCGTGGACGCGAAGACTGCGGCGATAACGTGAGAAAACCGCAGCGGCCATGGTGATCGAAATGGGCACGAGCCAGGCGATATGTTCCTTCCACTCCATGCCGATGGAGTGCCAGGCGGCCGTCGAGGGCCTCGACATCAGCAGGCGTTGCGGAAACGAGGCCAGATTCGCGGTTCCCGGCGGCGGCACGGCGCGATACCACGGATAGATCACGTAGGCGCCCGTGAGGACCGTGAGCCAGGCAAGCACGGCCATCACTGTGAGGTAGACGCGCAGAAACTTTTCATCTGCTTCCTTGATCTCCGGCCCCTGCGGCGATCCGTAGCGGCGCCGGAGTTCAACCAAAGCGCCTGAACAGGCCATCAAATAGAGAGCGCCAAAGCCCATGCCGTGGATCATCGTCCAGAGACCCCGCACGCTGATTTCCATTCAAAGCCGTCCTCTCTGCGGGCATGCGCAACCTGGCATGCGCCTCCAGTCAGAGCCCGTTTCTGTTCGGCGGCGCCGGAAAACGCAGGTCGTCCGCCTGCGCGGACTTCAGTTCCGCTGCGCTGCTCTTCGCGTCCTTGCCCCATGTCCAGTACATGCCCGCGTATGCGTAGTTTTCCGTCTGTCCTGCCACCGAGTGCCCATAGCAGAACAGGAACTGCTCGTTGGTGTTGTGCTTGAAGTGGTAGTAGCCGCCGATGTCGATCATGGCGGAAGATTCGGTTTGTGCCGCGGCGAATCCCTCGGCGCCGTGCCAGAAAACTTCTGCGCCCAGCTCCCACTGCTCGTTGAGTTCGCGCTTGACGAGCCAGCCGGTATAGGGAAAATTGCGGTAGCCCGTCTGCGGAACCACCTGGTAGCCTCCGCCGCCGTCGAACAGCCATTTGCCTGAGTTCTTTTGCAGCCAGATGGGGAGCTTGTACCAGACTTTTCCGACGCCCAGGCCCTTGTTGTCGTTGCCCGTTGGCATCTCGAACATGGTGAAGCTGCCTATTTGCGGAAAGTGTCTGGTCTCCTTGATCCACGCCACCTTAGCGCCCAGCTCCATGTCGGTGAGGCCGAAAGCGTCAGGTCCCGCGCCGCCAGGCAGATAGACCGGGTTGTTAGACGGCGCGATCGCGCCCCACGGCAGGATGGCATGCAGCTGCACGCGCGGCAAAGCACCCCAGTTAAACTCGAAGGCGGGCCCGGTAGAGTCGATCTCCGCGGTGGTCCCGTCGACGCCGCCGAATAGATAGAACTCGTAATGATTGGTGTCGACGGGGACAGGATCGTCAGTTTGATAAGGAGGGCCCTGCCCGCCCGCGCGCGGAAGGGCGATCGCGCGCAGCAATGCAATCGCGAGAACCATGCAGCTTCTTGCAGGGAGAATCGAAGATCCTTTTCTTCGGGGAAAGTGCCGCATTCGATAAAAGGCCTGCTCGCGCCAACTTATATCGAAGTTCGATAAACGTCAAGAAAAAATCCCATGAAGCGCTGTATAGTGTTTCCTGTGCAGAGCCAGAGGCACGTGCTTTTTTACGGGCTGATCCGCATTCACGTGCTCGTGCATGCGAGCCGCGAGCCGATCTTTGGATTGGCGATGATGAAAGAGCTTGCGCACCACGGCTACCGCATTGGACCGGGAACGCTCTATCCGCTGCTTCACGGAATGGAGCGCTCAGGCTTGCTCAAATCCATTCCTGGCCGGGAAGGCGCCCGCGCCCGGCGTCTTTACCGCATCACGCCCGCAGGGCTGAAGGCTCTGAAGAAAGCGCGCGAGAAGGTAGACGAGCTGCATCACGAACTGCACCAGGCGCATCCGCGCAGGATTTCCGGGCTTTGAAATCAATTGCCTCTGCGCCGGGGGCGAAGCTTCTTGCGCCGCATCTTAGCGGCGATGGCTTCCGCCGCCGGAGTGGCTCGCTTTGGGTGCGCTCATATGTCCCCCGCTGAAGCCCTTCGCCGCTTTGGGCTCTTTGAAAGAGTACTTCGGCGCACGCTCGCTGAATGATCTGGATTCGCCGCCGAAGAAATGCAACCCGCCGGATCGCTCGTTCCGCGCCACTGTGTTGCCGTAGTTTTCATGCGACCGGTTCGAATATCCCCGCGAATAGTCCCGTTGCGGCACGCTATATGACCGCATCGGGCTCGAGTATGCCGAGCCGGGCCGCGCCGCATAGTTCTGCCGCCCGGTATATCCGTAATTCGTCCGCCCGGTGTAGCCGTACCCCTGGTAGCCGTAGCTTTGCGGCCGGCTGTCGTATCCCCGGTTCACATAAGTCTGAGCGCGATTCGGGTACGTCTGCGGCCGATAGCCGTAGTCCTGCTGCGGCATCCGTGTGTAGCCCTCCGCGCGACGCGCATAACTCTGCTGCGGCAAGGCCGGATGCGTGTAGCCATAGTCCGATCGAGTCGCGGTGCGGTTGGTGTAATCGAATCGACCCGCCCCGGTCGATCCCTGCGCGGGACGAACGTAGGAATCGACGCCGCCCCGTGCTCCACGCTCGCCGCCCCATGACCCGCGTCCATAGGCGCGAGGCCCGCCCCGCGGCAGGCCCCAGTCGGCAACCGTGTTGCTGTGAGTGTAGTAGCCGGAGTGATCAAAGAGAATCGCGTGCCCGAGCCAGTCCAGTCCCCACGCCAGCCACCCGAACGGCATGCGCTCGAAGGCTCCCAGAGCGAAGCTCAGGCCGTACTGAACAGGAGTGGCGCCAAAAAAGTTGCCCAGCGCGCCAAAAAACGAGAAGCCCGGATACGGCGCAATCGGAGCGCCGTAAACATCCCATGGATCGTATGTAGGCACATATACGGTCTGTGGGTTCGTGGGGGCAAGGTCGATGTACCCCTGGTCGTTGGTCACTTCTTCCTGCGGAGTCGATTGAAGATTCCCGGCCTGCTCGGCGCGCTCGCGCAGAACCTGCACGGTTTGCATCACATCCTGCGGCTGGTTGTAATAGGCATTCCCGAGGTTCGTCGTCCACTCCAGATCGTGGTTCATCATGTCGAGCACGTCGGGGAAAGCGGTGAGCGCCTTGACGCTCGGATCCCAGTTTGCCTGCGCGCTGGCGCCGGCGGCAATCTGGTCGGGTGAGCCGTAGCCGGCGGCGCGCATTTGGTCGACCCATTGGTCGGCGATCGCGACTTCAGCCGGGTAAGTTGACGCGGCGAGAATCTGGGCCAGCAGCGAATCGGGATAAAGCGCAATCGGCGCCAACAGTTGCTCCAGATCATCGGCGCTGAGCGATCGCACCGGTGCCTGGCCTTGGTCCGGCTGCGCATACGGAGA
>JASHSG010000224.1 GCA_030040935.1 Acidobacteriaceae bacterium
AGCGAAGCCACGGCTTACGCGCGCCTGCTCGCTTCGATCGGCATCAACGGCTGCAACGTAAACAACGTGAACAACGCCGCGACGTTTTTAGAGCCCGACATGATCAAGGGCCTCGCGCGCATTGCCGATGCTATGCGCCCCTGGGGCGTTCGCCTAGCCATCAGCGTCGACATCGCGAGCCCCGAAAAAGTCGGCGGACTCAAGACCTTCGATCCCCTCGATCCCGATGTGAAAGCCTGGTGGGCCGCGAAGGTCAACGAAATCTACCAGCAGATCCCCGATTTTGCCGGCTTCACGGTAAAAGCCGACTCCGAAGGCCAGCCCGGCCCTGCCAGCTATGGCCGCAGCCCGGCCGACGCTGCCAACGTGCTCGCCGGCGCTCTCGCGCAGCATGGCGGCGTGGTGCTCTATCGCGCTTTCGTCTACAACAATCACCTCGACTACAACGACATGAAGGCCGATCGTGCGCGCGCCGCCTACGACATCTTTCATCCCCTCGACGGACAGTTCGCGCCTAACGTCATCGTTCAAATCAAGTACGGCCCTATCGACTTCCAGGCCGAGGAGCCCGTCTCGCCGCTCTTCGCCGGCCTCAAAAAAACCAACGCAGCGATGGAGCTCCAGATCACGCAGGAGTATCTCGGCCAGCAGCGCCACCTTGTCTATCTCGCACCGCTGTGGAAGGAGAAACTCGACTTCGATCTGCGCGCCGAAAATCGATCGACACCTGTCAAAGAAATCATCGAAGGAAAAACATTCCATCAGCCGCTCGGTGGCATGATCGGCGTCTCCTGCGTCGGCCGCGACAACTGGCTGGGCGCGCCGCTGGCCATGGCCAACCTCTACGCTTTTGGCCGCCTTGCGTGGAATCCCAATTTAAGCGCCGGGCAAATCGCCGCGGAATGGATTCAACAAACGATCAACAGCGATCCGCAGGTCGTGTCGACAGTGACGAAGATGCTCATGCAGTCGTGGCCCGCCTACATCGACTACACAGGTTTTCTGGGCACCCAGACTCTCACCGACATTACCGGCAGCCACTATGGACCGAATATCGAATCGAGCGAGCGCAACGGCTGGGGCCAGTGGCACCGCGACGACGCCAAAGGAATCGGCATGGACCGGAGCGTGGCGACAGGAACGGGATTTGCCGGCCAATATCCGCCTGAAGTAGCGAAAATCTACGAGTCGGCTGCCACTACGCCCGAGCGATTTCTGCTCTTCTTCCACCACGTTCCATGGACCTGGAAATTGCACACAGGCAAAACCGTCATTCAGTTCGTCTACGACAGCCACTACAAGGGTGCGGAAGAAGCCGCGCGGCTCGGCGACGAGTGGGCCGCGCTCAAAGGCAGGATCGATCCCGAGCTCTACGAAGACGAACGCGCGCGGTTGGAGTACCAGGCCGGCCACGCCATCGTCTGGCGCGACGCCATCGTGCAGTACTTTTTCAAAGAGACTGGCATCCCCGACGCCCTCGGCCGCGCCGGGCACTATCCGGGCCGCATGGAAGCCGAAGATGCGCGCCTTACGGGATACAAGATCATCGACGTGACCCCGTGGGAAGACGCCTCCGGAGGCAAGGCCGTCTCGTGCTATGCGCGCAAGGGCAGCGGCGATATCGACATCTCCGGGCAGCATGCGTGTTCGGCCGAATGGACTTACTCGGGCAAGCCCGGCCGATTCGACATCGCCGTCCAGTATTTCGATCTGCAGGGCGGCATAGCGCACTTCTCGCTCGCAATCGATGGAACGGTGGCCGCTTCCTGGGCCGCCGATGCCAGGCTGCCGTCGCGCCGGCCCAACGGCGACAACTCAACCCGATTTACCGCGCGCGGCCCCGATGGACGAGGCATCGAGTTGAAACCGGGCGACACGCTGCGCGTAGAAGGCGCACCCGACGCCGGCGATCCGGCGGCGCTCGACTACATCGAAATCGCCGCGGCTAGATAGTCTGTCTCGTGCTCTTGCTCGCAGGCCAGGCCACGCGATGCTCGAGCACAAATTGAAAGCGATCAGGCGTGGCCTTCGGTTTGTTGTGACGGTACTGCGCGCAACTGCTCAATTTCCCCGATCAGCTCCAGCACCTGTTCCCGTTTGCGCTCGCTCAGGTCGAGGAAGCGAATCCCCACCGTGTTGCGGTTGTGGATCGCCTGGATGACGCCGCCCAGCCGGAACGGCAGTCCGTCGTACCGGAATTCAGTCTCCACGCGCGTGTAAATGCCCACCGGAAAATGCTCGTCGGTGCGGATGCGGCAGCCACTCAGGCTCAGGTCGAGAATGCGGCCGCGCAGCGTGGACCCAACATTGACGAGGAGGATCGTTGCGCTGGTGTCAACCTCATGGCGGGCCTGCTGCCGGCGTTCGCGGCCCGTGGGTCCGTGAACAGGTTGCGGTTGGGACTGCAATTCATGGGATGGTTGCGCGGACTCCTGCTCCGCGACCAGCAAGTTCACTGTCTCGGCGCGGGCCTCCGCCGCTTCCTCCATCGTGCAAATCACATTGGCCAACTCCACCATGGAGCGAGGGACCACATTCACAAAGCGAATTCCGAGCAGGTTGTGGCCATCGGTCCACTGAAGGACGCCCCGAAAACGGAAAGAAATTCCATTTACTCTGAAGAAGACTTCGACCGGCAGGCGGCTGCGGGCGGAGACCGGTTCCTTGGTGCGAAGGCGGCAACCCTCCTGGCTCAGATCGACAAGACGAGCCGGTTGCGGCGCGCCATAGCCCACAAAAAGAACTACGGAATCTTCATCAACGGAGTAGCGCGGATCGGATCGGCGCTCCGGCAGACGGGCTTGAAAGCCATCCTTGTCTTCCCACGCACCGTCTTCCGACGCCCCCATGGCATGCTCCGCCCGGTCAACCAGCGAAGATCAATGCCCGTCGGTCAACTCGCATGCCTGCTCCGATGCCTCGTCCCAGGGCTGCGCGGGCGCGGCCTCCGCGGCCTCACGGCCCATCAGCCGATCGTAACGATACACATCGCTGGTCGTGCCCAGCGATTCGTTATACAGGCTGATGGCGCCAATAAGCTGCGTCAGCTCCTCGCTGAATGCGTGGATCGCCTGCAATTGACTGGCCGTCGCCGGTAACTCATATTGGGAAGTCTTAATGAACTTCTGGTACCCGCGGTCCAGAAGCCGCGCCACCTCCCCGTTCACTAAAATTCCTGGACGGATGGCATATGCCGCCGGCGCGCCTTCCGGATCCTCCGCGCGGCGTGGCGGCACCAGAACTGCGCCGACTCCCTTATGGCTCACCAGCAAGCCTCCGGAAACTCCGGGGTATCGAGCCACGGCGAAGGTGTGTGCGCGCAATATCTCCAGAGTCTGATCGAAGTTCGGATGGGGGGAGCCTTTTTTCATGTGCGCTGCCTGATCTGGAAAAATCGTGAATGAAGCCCGCGAATCGTTGTATCTCCAATCTCGCACACCGGCGTGCGACGCGGCAATTCCTCATGGCGCCATGCAAGTCACATTCCGGAATCTGCTTCTGCCCTGCGCAGCTCGAGAACCGATGCGCCTTTCTCGACGAAGCCCATTGGCTGGGCTGCGTGTGCGTCATCGCCCCAGTGGCTCATGGCGAAGCCGCTCGAACCAGCGCATTCCTGCTGGCTCGAACGGGCGAAGAAGGCAAACGCTTTGAGCCTCCCGGCATCCGGATCGACCACCGCTCGACCTGGCGCAATTCCCGCGCCATCCCGGCTCGAATCGGTTTTTCGCCGGCAGAACGAATTCCACTGGCCCCTATCCCATCGAATACAAGAAACTTCTTTACACCGTCCGGCACCGGGCTTCATAATCATTCTCCTTGGAGAACTTGCGCTTCCCGTTCCCCTTTCCCAATCGCCAAGAAACTCCGAGCCAATCAAGGAGGATTTCAGAAAAATGAAAATCATGCATCCCGCACTGTTCGCGCTGACCTTCGCGGCCGGTGGAAGTCTGTTTGCCGCTGCACAAGCAACGCATCACCCGCCTAAAGTCCTCGAAATCGAGCGCGAGTTCATCAAGCCAGGTAAAGCCGGCGCGCTGCACGACAAGTCTGAGAGCAAGTTCGTGGCTGACATGACTGCTGCCAAATGGCCCACCCACTATATCGCCCTCAATTCGATGTCCGGCAAGTCGCGTGCCCTGTATCTGGTCGGCTACGACTCCTTTGAGGCCATGGAGAAGGACAACGATGCCTTCGACAAGAACGCGGCGCTTTCCGCCGAGGTGGATAAGGACTCCCAGGCTGACGGCGAGTTGCTCGACTCGACCGACCAGTTTATCTTCACCCTCGACGACGACTTGAGCTACCGTCCCGATGTGGACATTGCGCAGGTGCGCGACTTCGAGATTACGTCGTTCCACGTCAAGCCCGGCCACGGCAAGGAATGGCGTGAGCTTGTCGCACTGGTGATCGATACGCACAAGAAGGCGGGCACCAGCGCGCACTGGGCCACCTATGAGATCGCCTACGGCGGAGACAATGAGTATGTGGCCTTCAGCGCCGACAAGTCGATGGCCGAAATCGACACCGGTTACGCGGAAGATAAGCAATTCCGCGATGCCCTTGGCGAAGATGGGCTGAAGAGGCTCCGCGAGCTCGAAGCCGACTGCATCCAGGATTCCGATTCGGAGCTCTTCGCGGTCAATCCGCGCCAGAGCTACGTTCCCGAAGATTGGATCAAGGAGGCTCCGGATTTCTGGAAGCCGAAGCCGGCGGGCGCGCCTGCCGCCAAGCCTGCCGCCAAGCCCGCGGCGAAACCCGCGCAGTAGCGTTTCTTAACCAAGTGCCTCGCGCCGGCGGCGCTCACCGGAATGAGAGCCGCCGGACCCGTGGCCACCTGCTCCACCGGCCCGATACACTCAGCGCGACCGGAGATTCGCGTCATGGTCGCCCCAGGCTCCCCAATCCAATTGCCTGGGCTCTCGAGCGCCAGAATCTCGCGCTGCGCGCGCCACATCGCTTTGCCCGAAGTTGGCACCGCAGGCCGGCCGCGGCTCAAGGCTGCTCCCAGGATCGCGAAGTACTGAGCGATCATTCCGTTTTTTCCGATCCGTCGCCGCCGCGGCTTCAATAAAAGCGCGGCTCAAAAACATGAATCGAAATTCTCCAGTCCTGACCGGCAGCCACATTCGCCTTGAGCCGCTCTCGCCCGTCCATGCCGACGGCCTTGTGGCTGCGTCCTCGGGCGGCCCGGCGCTCTACCAGTGGAGCGCCGTGCCCATCGGCCGCGACGCGGTTCTCCGCTACATTGAAACCGCGCTGGCTTGGCGCGAGGCCGGTACTGCCGTGCCCTTCGCCACCATTCGCATCGCGGATGGCGTTGTCATCGGCTCCACGCGTTTTTTCGACATTGAAAGCTGGGCCTGGCCCGCTGGTCATCCGCGCCACGGCCGGCAGCATCCCGACGTCTGCGAGATCGGCTACACCTGGCTCGCGCACTCGGCCGTCCGCACCGCCGCAAACACCGAGGCCAAGCTGCTGATGCTGACCCATGCCTTTGAGGTCTGGCAGATGCTCCGCGTCTGCCTTCACACCGACGCGCGCAACCAGCGCTCACAGGCCGCGATCGAGCGGATCGGCGGCAAATTCGAAGGAGTTCTTCGCGCGCACAAGATAGGAGCGGATTTCTCCGCGCGCAACTCTTTTCGTTATTCGATCCTCGCCGCCGAGTGGCCGGATGCCAGGCGCCGGCTGACGGAGCGCTTGCGGCAGCCGGATCGAGAAGGCTGACTCAGCTTTTGCGCAGGCTGGACTCTTTCGGCAGCACCCAGGGCGCTACCTGCGAGCCGGC
>JASHSG010000225.1 GCA_030040935.1 Acidobacteriaceae bacterium
TGGCAGGCTTTGCTGCGCGAGCCGCCGGCGCGGCTTGCCGGCAAGTTGCCCCAGCTATCGGAGATTTCATCGGCGTTTGCAACAAACCTGCGGCCCCTCGCCGAATCCATTGAACGGACAATTCAGCCTGGCGGCTCGCTGGCCGACGATGCGTCACCGGAGCTAACCCGGATTCGTCGCGAGCAGGAGCGTCAGCAGAGAATCATCGAGGAAAGCCTGCGGGCGGCGCTGAGGAAGCTGGCTGGCGAAGGCGCCACGCAGGACGAAGTGATCACGATTCGCGGCGAGCGATTCGTGATTCCAGTGCGCGCGGAGCTGAAGCGGCGCGTGACGGGCGTGATTCATGGCGCGAGCTCGTCGGGGCAGACTGTTTATGTTGAGCCGCTGGAAACGATCGAGCAGAATAACGAGCTGGTGCGGCTGATCGAGGAAGAACAGGAAGAGATCCACCGGATTTTTGTGGGGCTGACGCGGCAGGTGGCGGGTTATGCGCGCGAGTTGGTCGAAGGCGCGCGAGTCCTGGCGCAGGTGGATAGCTTGCTCGCGCGGGCCCGATTCGCGGTCGCGTTCCACTCGGTTTCTCCTGGTTTTGGACGCGATCTGTTGCGGGTTGAAGGTGCCCGTCATCCGCTGCTGGAAAAAAGACTGCGGGCGAGCGGTGGAGCGATTGTGCCGCTCGATTTGGAGATGACGGCTGAAGAGCGGCAACTGATTATCAGCGGGCTGAACACGGGTGGAAAGACGGTGGCGCTGAAGACAGTTGCGTTGCTGGCGATGATGGCGCAGGCGGGAATTCCGGTTCCAGCCGAGCGCGCGCGCTTTCCGGTGTTCACTGCGTTCCTGGCCGATTTCGGCGACGCGCAGTCGATCGAGGAAGCGCTGTCGACATTTTCGGCGCATATCGTCAATCTTGACCGGCTGTCGCGGCTGGCCGGCGAGCGCTCGCTCGTTCTGCTCGATGAGCTGGGTTCGGCAACCGATCCCGAGGAAGGCGCGGCGCTGGCGGTGGCAGTAGCAGCGCATTTTTTGAAGGTGCGCGCATGGACCCTGATCTCGACGCACCATACGTCGCTGAAAGTGTATGCGGCGAATACTCCGGGCGTACGCAACATGGCGGCGGGCGTCGACGAGAAGACGCTGGCGCCGAATTATCAGTTTCGGCTTGGCGTGCCGGGCGCGTCGGCAGGAATCCAGACGGCGGAGCGGCTGGGCTTGAATCAAGCGATCATTTCAGCCGCGAGAGAGCGGCTGGGATCGCAGCAGGCCGACATCGCGCGCTTTCTCGACAAGCTTCATTCTGAGCTGGCGGAACTTGAAGTCGAGCGCAAGGCGGCGCGCGAGCAGCAATATGCGCTGAATCAGGAGCGGAAAAAACTGGAGCGCGAAGGCGATGTTGAAGTGCGCAATCGCGTGCGCGAGCTGGAGGCGAAGCTGGCTTCTTTGCTGAAGGAGTTCGAGTACCAGATGCGCGAGAACGTGCGCGCGGTGGAAGATCGCGTGGCGCAGCAAAAGCTGTCGAAGGAGGCGGAGCGAAGGATCCAGCGGCTGCGGCGCGAGTTCCAGGAGGGCTTCAACCAGGCGGTCGTGGCGCATCGGACGGGCGCGGATCAGGGCGACGAGAATGCGCAGCCGCATTTGCTGCGGCATATCGCGCCCGGCGACCGGGTGCTGGTGAAATCGATGGGCAAGGTTGCGGTGGTGCAGCGCGAAGTGGAGACAGATTTGTTCGAAGTGGCGCTGGGGCCGATCAAGATGCGCGTGAAGCGCGATGACCTCTGCGAGCCGCAGCCCTTGGGAGGAGATTCCGGCAAGGGGAAGATTGACCCGCTCGGCGCGGCGCGAAGGCAGAAAGGCGTGCAGGTGACGGTGACCAGCACGAACACCGGCGAGCTGCGGACGGAGATCAATTTAATTGGGCGCACGGTGGACGAGGCGAACGATGAGCTCGAAAAATATCTCGACCACGCCTTTCTTGCCGGGCTGACGCGGGTGCGCGTGATTCACGGCCATGGCGCAGGAGTTTTGCGGCGTGGCGTGCGCGAATTTTTGAAGAATCATCCGCATGTGGCGGGGATCGAAGAAGCTCCGCAAAACGAGGGCGGGCAGGGCGCGACGGTTGTTGAGCTGAGGCAGTAGTTGTGAAGTTTTTCGTCCGGTGAGTATGAAAAGCAAATGCAGGCCCTTCGGCTTCGATCGTCCGCTGGGCGGACGATCTTCGCTCAGGATGACGGATGGGGAATGATCTCGATTAGAGATGGAAATTTGCGCAGGCGGTGACGAAGGCCGCGGTTGCGGATTTCCAGGGGCCCCAGAAATAGAGGAACGAGCCGATAAATTCCACCGCAAGCAACGCCATCGCGCCCGCCACAAAGGAACGCATGAGGCGGCCGCGCCACCAATCCCAAGCGGCCATCAGTCCTATGAGCAGAACATTTCCATAGAAGACGTAGGCAAACCACAGCAGCGGGCTGTGCGGCTCATTGGGCCAGAGCCACCCGGTGAAGCGCGCAAATCCGGGGTCGGCGAGCGCAATCGTCGAGAGGATCATCATTCTGCGGTGCGCGGCGGGATTCTTGCGCAGCATAATGCCCCACGCGAGCAGCGGAAGAAAGCCGCCGATATCGACCAGGTTCACGATCAGGAATTGCGGGTCGAAGTACTGCGTGTTGAGGACGACGATCTGCGCGGCGATGGCGGCCCACGGGCCGAGAATGGCCATGAGGCCGGCCCAGAAGACCAGGAACCAGCCGAATTTGCGGTGCGCGGAGACGCGATCGCGCAGCACGAAAAGAACCTGCGCCGTGAGCAAAACCAGCCACATGGTGAAGACAAAGGCGTGGACCCAGATGACCTTGGGCGGCGGGGGAAGCTGCTTGAGGAAGCCGGGAAAGTCAACGCCGAAGCCGGCGATCATGCCGGCCCAGAGAATGGCAAGCCACACCGCAGACGGAATGCGGTCGTCGCGCGTCGACCATGAGCCGCGCGTGTGCAAGACATTTCTCGAGGGCCCGACTGCGGACGCAGTTGCCATGTCAACCTCCGGGGGAATGCTTTGAGGGTGACAGACGGGCGCGGACGCGGTCAATGGAAATCGAACGAGACTCAGGTAAATCGAGCGGGGTACATTCGGCAAGTGAGGTGGAGGTAGGGGCAAGACTCCGGACGCCGGAAATCGAGGCGAAAAGATGTCTCGACCTGCCGAGGATGGACGGAGCGAGTTAGTTCTGTCTTGTATCATCGACGCGTGATTCCAATGGCGCGCATTCGGGTTTCCTTTTTGTCTGCTGCTCTGTTCGTTTGTTCGCTGGCAGTTGCCCAGCCTGGTCCGATTCCGCAGCAACTCACGTTCACTCCGTACCACGCAAACGGCATTTACAAGATCGGCGAAACGGTCGGATGGACGGTGACGCCCGGGCCGGACACGCCGACGTATGCTTACAAGTGGACGATTCGCAGAAACAACGCGGTTGTATTGAAGGAAGGCAAGCTCGATCTCTCTTCTGGCAAGGACACGATCGAGATCGCAGGCGATCAGCCCGAAATGATTTACGTGGCGATTGAGCCGTATGCGGTACAGGCGGATGCGCCGAGTGGGGCGGGCACGGGGCAGCCGGGATCGGCGACGCCGAGTGCAAACGGTCCAGCACCGGATGCGGCATCGACGGCTGCGGCACAGTCAGGGTCGAAGCCCGCGAACGCGGGCGGAGCGCCGCACTGGATCGGGGGCAACACGGGCCGGAACAACGGACTGTATGCGGTCGGCGCCGCGGTTGCGCCGACTGAGATTCCGATGTCGACTCCGCGACCGGCCGACTTCGATGCGTTCTGGGATGGCAAGCTGGCCGAGCAGGCGAAGATTCCGATTGATGCTGCGCTGACGCCGGTTCAGACCGATGTGCCGGGCGTGGAGATAAGCATCTTCGAGCTCGATGCGCTCGGATCGAAGGCTCACGGCTATGTGGCGCGGCCAATTGCCGATGGCAAGTATCCGGCGCTGATCATGCTGCAATACGCCGGCGTTTACGCGCTGAATGTGCATGCGGATGCAATGCGCGCCGAGGATGGCTGGCTGGTGCTGAACGTCGACTCGCACGACAAGCTGCCGTCGGATCCTTCGGGCGGCATTCCCACGACCTACAACGCGATCGGGAATACCGACCGCGAAAAATCCTACTTCCTCGATATGTACCTGCGCGATTCGCGCGTGCTCGATTACTTGGCGACCCGGACTGACTGGGATGGCAAGACGGTGGTGCTCACGGGCGGCAGCATGGGTGGGCAACAGAGCATGGCGCTTGCAGGGCTGCGGCCGGACAAGGTGACCGATGTGCTGGTGTGCGTGCCATCGGGCGCGGATACTAATGGCGATCTGCATGGACGCAAAGCCGGCTATCCCTATTGGCCGTCGGATAATCCCGATGCGATGAAAACAGCTCTCTACTTCGACACGGTGAATTTTGCTTCGCGCATCCGGGCGCCGGTGATGGTGGGCTTTGGATTCATCGATACGGTTTCGCCGCCGGCAGGCGAGTGGACCATGCTGAATCAGATTACGGGCGCGAAAGAGCCGATACCGGTGATCGACTCCGAGCACGACAACTATACCTACGCGAAGATGGAGCCGTGCCACAAGAGGACCGCGGAGATTCTGGATTTGCTGGTGAAGGGCGGGGTGTACACGCCTGTGGCGTTTCAGCCCTAAAGGCGAGCGGCCGTGTCGGAGACGGTTGTGACCGGTGCTATCCCAGGTCTCAGAATTGAGACCTGGGGCACCTGGCAGCTTGTGCAGTGAGTTGACGGCGCCGCAGGCGCGATTGCCTGGACGGCCAGTCCTTACGCCATCGCTTCGCGGCCCATGGGCTCGAAGACCAACTGGTTCGACTTGCGGTCGACATCGATGCGGACGTGCGAGCCATGCAGGACTTCGCCGTCGAGGATCTTCATCGCCAGCGGGTCCTGGACCATGCGCTGCAGCGCGCGCTTAAGCGGGCGTGCGCCGTATG
>JASHSG010000226.1 GCA_030040935.1 Acidobacteriaceae bacterium
GGTGAAGGTGGGCGAGGATGTTGAGATCGTCGGCTTCAGGGAGACGCGCAAGACCGTCTGCACCGGTGTCGAAATGTTCAAGAAGCAGCTCGACGAGGGCCTGGCTGGAGACAACGCCGGCATCCTGCTGCGCGGCACGCCGAAGGAAGATGTGGAGCGCGGGATGGTGCTGGCGAAGCCGGCGTCGATTACGCCGCACACGAACTTCAAGAGCTCGGTGTACGTGCTGTCGAAGGAAGAGGGCGGGCGTCATACGCCGTTCTTCAAGGGCTACCGGCCGCAGTTCTACTTCCGGACGACGGACGTGACGGGAGTGGCGGAGTTGCCGGCGGGCGTGGAGATGGTGATGCCTGGCGACAACGTGGAGTTGACGATCGACCTGATCACGCCGGTGGCGATGGAGAAGGGCCTGAGGTTCGCGATCCGCGAAGGCGGCCGGACGGTGGGCGCGGGAACGATCAGCGAAATCATCAAGTAGGCGCTGGCCGCGCCGGGCGGACCGCCCTTCGGGCGAAAAGCAACGGCGCGACAGCGGCTTTGAACTGGAACTGAAGGGAATTGGAGATGCGGGAAATCATTACGTTGGAATGCACCGAGTGCAAGGAGCGGAACTACTCGACGACGAAGAACAAGAAGACCGTAACGGGCCGTCTTGAGTTGAAGAAGTTCTGCAAGCGCTGCCGCAAGCACCAGGTGCATAAAGAGTCGAAGTAAAGTTGCAGGGATCAGGTGTCAGGGATCAGTTGGAACGGTGCCGGGTAAGCGTTGACGGCAAGCGCAAACAAGAACGAACTGAACCCTGAAACCTGACCCCTGAAAGCAGGGGCGTAAGCTCAACGGCTAAACTGCCGGTCTCCAAAACCGGACTTGGGGGTTCGAATCCCTCCGCCCCTGCCAGAAGTACAGTGAACAGTGGTCAGTGGTCAGTGGCAGCAGCGGTGAGGGAAGTGAATCGGCTCTCCGATGAGCAAAAACCGATCACCGATCACTTGAGGAAAACGTATGGCGACGAAGACGGCAATGGAAAAAGGCGAAGAGCGGTCGGCGAAACGGCAGGAACCGGGAGCGCTGGCTGAATTTGGCGGCGGCATCGTAGGCAAGTGGACCGAATTCACGAGCTTTCTGCGCGATGTGCGAGCGGAGATGCGCAAGGTAGTTTGGCCCGGATGGAAGGAAGTGAGGGTGACGACTGGCGTAGTTATCGTCGCGACCTTTCTTTTCGCGCTGTACTTCTTTATTGTGGACGGCATTTTCCAAGTGGCGGTATATAGACTGCTGGGCCGGCTGGGTGGATCGCAGTAACCGGCACGGCGCGGAATCGAGAATGGGATGAAGGAAGACCTGGAAAAACCTGCGGAGGAGCAGACAGAGGCAGGAGCAGCCGTCGAGGCGCCCGCAGGGGCAGAGGCGGAGGGGTCGGAGACCGGCGCAGCTGAGCCGGAGACTGCAGCGGCCGCAAGCGAGCCGCAGCCGGTGCGCAATGAGAATTTCCGGTGGTACATCCTGCATGCATACTCCGGGTTCGAGCGCAAGGTGCGCGAATCGATCGAGAGCCGCGTGCAGGCGTTTGGGTTGAAGGAACGCGTGGGGCGAGTAATGATTCCCACCGAGCCGGTAACAGAGATCATCAACGGCAAAAAGCGCACGGTGGAGCGGGTGTTTTTGCCCGGCTATGTGCTGGTGGAGATGGAGCTCGATAACGAACTGTGGCACGTGCTGAAGGATACGCCCAAGGTGACGGGCTTTCTGGGCACGGGCGACAAGCCCGTGGCGCTGAGCGAGGAAGAAGTGAGCTCGATACTCTTCCGCTCGGAGACAACCAAGGACAAGCCACGGATGAAGATCAAGTTTGAGAAGGGCGAGCAGGTACGCATCACGGATGGGCCGTTCGCCAACTTCAACGGCGTGGTGGACGAGGTGAACGAGGATCGCGAAACACTGAAGGTGATGGTGACGATCTTCGGGCGGTCGACGCCGGTCGAACTCGAGTTCGGCAAAGTGGAAAAGATTGAGTAGTTGCAGCTTCCAGCTACTAGCTACTAGCTTCTAGCCTGCGGATTGCCTGGCGACCGTGGGTTTAATAGCGAATGCTTGGGCCGCAACACCAAAATATGCAAAGGAAATGAACCAGCTAGTAGCTAGAAGCCAGGAGCTAGTAGCCGGTTCCGCAGGGACCTTATGGCACCTCCGAAGAAAATTACCGGCTACGTGAAGCTGCAGATCGAAGCCGGGAAGGCAACGCCGGCGCCGCCGGTCGGCCCCGCGCTGGGCCAGGCGCAGGTCAACATCATGGAGTTCTGCAAGCAGTTCAATGCGAAGACGCAGAACAAGGAGATGGCCGGGCTGATTATTCCGGTTGTCATCACGGTTTACGGCGACCGCACGTTCAGCTTCATCACCAAGACTCCGCCTGCGGCAGTGCTCTTGAAGAAGGCGGCGGGGATCGACAAGGGATCGGGCACGCCCAACAAGGAAAAGAAGGGCAAGGTGACCGAGAAGCAGGTGCGCGAAATCGCCACGCAGAAGATGCCGGATCTAAATGCGGCGTCGATCGATGCAGCGGTGAAGAGCATCAAGGGAACGGCGCGCTCGATGGGGATCGAGGTCGTCGGATAAGAGCCGCTGAGCCAGCGAGTCAGCGAAAGGCCCTCCGCGATGCGGGGGGCCTTTGCGTTTGGCGAGGAGGGTGAGGAAGGCGTGTCGGGGGTCATTTGATTCGTTTTGCCGGCTGTGGTATCAAGGCTACGCTGAAAGGAAGCAAATCGAATCGGCGCTCAGGAATTCGGGATCCGTGGGCGAGTTTGGGGTTGGCAATGCGCATCGCTTGGAGTGCCTTACCGCTATCTTCTGCGATTTTCCTGACCGGTTGCGTTGGCACGCAGTTCGGATCAACAACCGAAAAGACCAATCCTCTTCAGGGCGCGGCACTCGTAGGCAAGGTGCACGGCGGCGAGCAGGCAATTGTCGGGGCCTACGTATATCTCTATGCAGCCAACACCACGGGGAGTGCGGGGCCGGGGATTCCTGCGTCAGCGAGCAACGAATCGATCTCACTGCTGGACAGTCCCGGCTACGTGATGACGGATTCGAACGGCAATTTCACGATTACCAGCGATTACAGCTGCCCGAGCGCAAATTCGCAAGTATACATTTACACGGTCGGCGGCAATCCAGGGCTGGCGCAGGGAACAAATAATACATCCGCGGGACTGCTGGCCGGGCTGGGCTCGTGCGGATCCTTGAAGTCATCGACTGTGGTCATCGTGAATGAGGTTTCGACCGTCGCCATGGCGTATGCCGTCGCAGGTTACGCGACAGACGCCATGCATGTGTCGAGCTCGGGGAGCACGCTGGCGCAGACGGGAATCGCGAACGCGTTTGCGGCGATTCCGAACCTGGAACAAGTGGTCACGACGTCGGGGGCCACATCGTTCATGGGCATTGCGAACACGACCACGCCGGCGGGCAATGGAACGGTGCCGCAGGCCGAGATCAATACGCTGGCGAACATTCTGGCGGCGTGCACGAATTCAACCGGAACGGTGACGGGGCCGACGAACGCGACGCCATGCTACACGCTGTTTACGAATGCGGAGTCGGGTGGATCTACGGGCACGCAGCCGACGGATACAGCGACGGCGGCGATCAATATTGCGCATAATCCCGCGTGCAATTTTGGCTTCGAAGTCTGCAGCCTCATTACGTTGCAGACGGCGAATTCGCCGTTCCAGCCGGCGCTCAGCGGCACGCCGAATGACTTCACTGTCTCCATCGTCTACGGCAGCAGCGGCGGGGTGCACTTCACGCAAGGGTTAGCGATCGATGGGTCGGGCAACGTTTGGTTTTCAGATTTATTGGGCAACTACATCGGTGAGCTCAATCCTGTTGGCGCGGTACTGTCCGGTTCTTCCGGTTTCGTGGGTGGAGGGACCGCAAGCCCTGAAGGCGTCGCGATTGATGCCTCCGGCGACGTGTGGGTGGCAAATGCTCCCTTTGGCGAGACATCATCAATAAGCGAATTTAGCTCTTCTGGCGCGGTTCTCTCTGGTTCCTCTGGATACACCGGCGGAGGGTTGAGTAATCCAGAGGGCATTGCAATCGATGGATCAGACAACGTCTGGATCACAAATGCCGGTTCAAACAGCATTAGCGAATTCGATTCGGGCGGCTCGCCAGTTTCGGGCGTTGATGGCTATTCGGGCGGGGGCTTGAGTAGCCCGCGGGGAATCGCATTCGATGTGGCGGGAGACGCTTGGGTCGCGAACGATTCGGCGGATAGCGGCATCAGCGAGTTTAGCTCGGGTGGCACAGCAATCTCCGGTTCTACGGGATACGGGGCAGGGGTTTTTGAGAATGACGAAGGGATCGCCATCGATGCTTCGGGGAACGTCTGGGTCACAAATTCGGCCATTAGCGTTGGCGAAGTGAATTCGACCGGCGGCATGTTGTCTTCGGGCGAGGGCTACGAGGGCGCCGGGTTGGATCAGCCTGACAGCATTGTCATAGACGGCAATGGAAACGTCTGGGTGGCGAATTCGACTGGGAGCAGCGTGAGCGAACTCAGCTCGAGCGGCGCTGCCATCTCTCCTGCGTATTATGGATACAAGGCGAGCGTGGGATACATCCCGTTCGCAATTGCCGTCGACGGATCAGGAAACGTTTGGGTTGGCGGCGGCCAAATTATCGAATACGTTGGCGCAGCGGCGCCGGTGGTGACGCCGATCGTGGCCAACCTGCTGCCGCCATATGGCGCGCATGCCGTCAACCTGCCGTAATTGAGCCTTCCCGGATGACGTCGCCCAGCCGGGTGTCGCCTCACTTTGCCAGTTCGAGGCCCAGGATTTCGATTTCGAGGCCGCCGAAGTCGGGGTGGTCGTTTTCGCGGATGCGATAGGCGACGTCAATGAGGCTGCCCTGGGTGAGGCCCAGCTCGAAGGCGCGCTCGGCGAGATTCCAGCCGACAGCGCGGATGGAAGCGGTAGGCGCGG
>JASHSG010000227.1 GCA_030040935.1 Acidobacteriaceae bacterium
CCGAGCGCCGCGTCGCGATCCGCGTTGCACTTGTTCCCGGTGTTGAAGTCCGCCATCGAAATCGCGGGGCAATCCGGATACACCGCCGAAGTAAACACTATCGACTTCGAATCCGGCGACCACTTCGCGTTGTCCGCCGCGGTCGCAATCGCCGTCAGCTTCTTCGCATTCGTCGCCGCGCCCGTGGCCGGATCAAAATCGGCCAGCCACACCTGTTGGCCGCCATCTCGACTGGAAAGAAAGAGCACTCGGTGCCCGTCCGGCGCGAATTGCAGGCCGCTGTCGCCATCCTGCCCCACGGCGAGCCTGAACGGAGCGGGTTCCGTTGTGCCGGGACCAGCAATCGCCTGCAGCCACAGTTCATTGGTCTTCGTGTTTGCGGCCAGATCCACGCTCGTGACGGCGTACCCCAGCCACTTCCCATCCGGCGAAACGGCCGTATCGCCCAGCCGCTTCATCGCCATCATGTCTTCAAACGTCATCGGCCGCTTGGCCGGCGCTGCGCCTGCAGCAGACTGCGCATAACTTGTGAAAGGAAGAATTGCAAAAAAGACCAATATGAGTGGGAGAATCGTTTTGCGCATCGGTATCCTCAACGCGCGAAGCAAAACGAATCCCCGCGCGAAGAGAAAGTGTACACCTGACAGGCAGTTCGCTGTCCTTGGTTCGCAGCTCTTAGTTCGCAGATTTCGATGAGCCGAGCTCGAGCGGTTGCGAACCAGGAACTGGTCACTGCCTCGCCTCTATCGGCGATCGGCTATCTTATTTGTTCTCGTTCCCCGTCAGCCTGAACGTGATCGTTCCCCAGAACAACCGCGCTCGCATCTGCACCGGCAGATGCCGGTCGTCGTCGGTGTACCATATCCAGATGTTGCCGCGGTTCTTCACCACGCCCGCGTCGGCGGTGGGCTGCACACGAATCGTCTTGTAGGTGCCCAGCGGAGTTTTGATCTCTTCTCGGCCCTCCACCTTCATCGTCACCATCACCGTGCGCTGTGCGTCCGCCACGGGAATCACGAAGCTGTTGCCCACGACAAGTTGCTGCGAGCCGGGATAGAACACGCCAGTCAGCAAATCGGTCTCGCATCCGCGCACCGGCGACTCCGCATGCTTCGCCTGTCCGCTCACCATATTTTTCTCGTCGAGAATCGACTTCGACCCCGCGTAATCAATGTGCAGCGTGGAATTGAATTGCCGCCGCCCCTCGACTGTCTGCTTGTCGAAATCGTAGGTGCAGCCCTTCGCGAGATCGAAGTCCGACTGAAAGTTGTCCGCCACGTGAAAGATCAGGTTGATGGCGCCGCCGGTGTCGGCTGATGCGATGATCCGTTCGCGATCGCCTGCCGCTTCAAAATGAACGGTTGCCGTGCCGGCAGGAAAGACACGCCAGTCCACCGAATAGGTGAGGGTTTGCCTCTGCGGGAAGCTGAATCCGGCGCGCGGTGGCGTCAGGATGGCCGGATCCTGGCCGCGCGAGACGGCCGCGAGCGTAATGCCGAACCACAGGCTGACTGCAACGGCTCGTGTCATCAATGTTCGGCACGGCTCCTCATAGGTTGACCTGGCTCCTCTCTCATTGGACTTCACCTAAGCGGAAAGCGCTCACCAGGTCCGATGCACAAGAGCCTCCAGCGCCGTTCGCAGGTAGAGCAGGCTCAGGTACATCAGTGCGACCCCTAGAGCAGAATTGTACTCGCGGTGCTGAAGGTAAAGGGCGAACGAGAAGCCGCCTGTAGCTGCTTTGGTAACTGGTTCCGAAACAGAGGATCCGCCCAGCCCGCGGGCTGGTTTTATGGGCGTCAGGCGCGGAACGAATCGCGGCACGCTCCGGCAATAGTTCGTGAATTCAGGGAATGCGGCGCGAAGGAATTGCTCCTCCGACGCGATGACTGGAACGTAGATGGCGGCGAATCCGGCCCCAAGCAATAGCGCCAGCGGCCAGCTGAGCAGCGCCAGCGCGAACCCTGCGGCGATGAGTGCAGAGCCAAGATAGAGCGGATTGCGGGTGTGCGCGTAAGGCCCCGTGACTGTGAGTTCCTGGTTCTTCCTGACGGTGCCCGAAGCAGCTGCGCGCAGTGCTAAGCCCGGCAAAACCAGCAATAGACTCCACGCGATTGCACGAGGATGAGGCGCGTGGCTCGCGATCTCCACCAGATAGACGCCGGCGGTAAGAAATCCCAATGGCACGCGAATGCGCCGCGCCACCCTCTTCCAAAGCTCCCACTGCGTGCGGCGGACCTTTGGCGGAGTGGAATGCTCGGTCGGGCCACTCATCGCGCATTCTCCTCTGCGAGCAACTCGTCGGCGGCGCCAAGCACATCTTCCGGCGTAATCGTCACCATTCCAGGATCGGGCTCGGAACGGCGCGAGTGGTCGCGGCGGCTTTCGGGGCTCCGCAAGACCCGTGCGCGGGTGCCAAACGGGCCGTTGCGGCTGGGATCGGTGGGACCGTAAATGCCAACCACGGGACGGCCGAGAGCGCTGGCGAGATGGAGCGGCCCCGTGTCTCCGCCGATGCACAGGGCGATGCGGCGCGTGAGCGCGATCAACTGCGGCAATGTCGCCGTCAATGCGACGGTGCGCCCAGAGGCAATCGCGGCCGCAAGCGATTCTTCGCCGGGACCGGCGTTGACCACGACATGAAAACCTCGCTGTTCGAGTCCCAGGGCCACGGCGGCATAGCGTTCGGGCGGCCAGCGCTTGGCGCCCCAACCGGCTCCTGGCGCAATGAGCGCGACAGGCTGGGCGGCGCCAGGGAATATGCCGGCAAGCCATGTGCCACACCACTCGTCGGCATAAGCGTCGACGGGCAGCAGCGGAACGCCGTTTGAAATGTCCCCGGAAAGCGCGTCACCGGCGACGGCCGAGGCGAGCTCCAAATCCTGCTCGATTACGTGCGCCCCATGCGTCGCCACGCGCTCGGTAAAAAGCCATTGGGCCGGCCACTCCCGCGGGCTCGCCTCTCCGATGCGACGCAGGCATCCGCTCATGCGGGCAATGACCGCCGAGCGGATTGCGCCTTGAAGATCGAGAACGGCGCTGTATTCCGCCTTGCAGAGTTCGCTGCGCAGTGCGCCGATGCCTTCGCGCGTACCCGCGCTAAGCGGATGACGCTTCCACTCCCGGCTCGGCGCAAGGTGAAGCCGATCCACGATGGGCATTGCGGAGCTGCGGATGGGCGTCGCGGATCCGCCCGGCTGCGTCGCCGAGTTCGGGCCCACGGACGCGCAAGCCGCGAGCAGAGGCTGCCAACGCGGCTCGACTACCCAGCCGATTTGCCAGCCGGGATGAGCGACGCGCAGTGCCGCTACCGCAGGCAGCGCATGAAGAATATCGCCCATTGCGCCCAGGCGGACAATGAGAAGGCGGAAGTTGGATTGCGCGTGCAAAGCTTGATTTTCGCACAGCGCTCAGCGGGCCGGGGCGCCATCCCTGGGATGACCGCGCGGATTCGGCCCCGTCGCCTGCATTTGGCGCCCTCATTCAGATTGCGAAGCGAGGCCGGACTGGGATTCCACGTCCGGGTGTGCGCGACTCCCCTGACATCGTTGGTACAGCTCTAGGCCGAGGTGAGATGGAGTGATATCAAAGCTCTCGGTGGGAAGATAGGACGTGAAATCGAAGTTTCTTTCTATCAGTCCGTTGTTGAACAAATAAGCGATATTCTCCGCGATCCTGGAAAGGTCATACATACCAGTCAGTCGAATCATCTCTTCGGGTAAGAGGATGATTCGGGCCGGGGGAAGGTCCTCAGCTTCGCTCGTTCTCTCCAAAACCTTTTCGCATCCGGTAACCAGGATCAGGCCCTGGATAGGCGTCACATTGACGAGAAGATCAACGAAGGCGCTGTTGGATTCGTCGATTCCGTCGGCAGTGCAGGATGTGGCCAGAAGACCGATCCATAGCTGCTTTGTCAAACTGTCCTGCGCCCACGAGCCATATTTGAATATATTTGCGAGGATCGGTGGATGAACGCGCATCTTGTCAGCGCCGGGTTCGGATGCTAATCGTTCTTCCGCTCCAAGGGCAATCTGCAAACAGACCTCAGTTCTAACCTGATCCAGTTCTTCGCCAAGCAAGAGAATGGATTCGTCGGCCGCGGCGCCGCACAGGCGATACAGGAACAGGGCAGTCCGAAGCATCCTGAAGATAAATGAGAGGCCCGTCGAATCCGTGAGAGCGACTGCGACCGCAATGAGAACCTGCCAAAGGCCGGGATCCATTCCTTCAGGCAGGACGAAAGCCAGCCCGATGCCATCATCGTCCTGGCGGATCACCCGGACCTGCACGTCGATCTGATGGCCCGAACCGGTTTCCGCCGAATCTTGCACTTCGAGCGTCAATGGGACCAGATCCCCGATGGGCCAGCGCGCTTGCGTCAGCAAAAAGAGCCCGTCCGAGCTAATGTTTTCGACCGTCGATGCTGCTGAAGCGGGGTTGTTCGCCTGGCGGGCTGTGAATCCGGGCGCGGTTCGCCGTTCGGCCCGCGGTATCTCCGGATAACCCAGCCTCTGGACCCAGCTCTTCCATTGATCCAAAGTGGTCATTTTTTCCGAACATCCCGATTGCTTGCGGAGCCGGAGCTCGGCCGCTGCCCTGAAACCTGCGGCAACGGGAGCGCTCGTGCGGCTTGGCCCCGCGTCTTCTGGTTGAAGGGCATCATACCCCGAGAATCCTTGAATGTCACAGGCGCACTCTCCTCGCTCTGTCGGTCGAGGGGCGCCAAGACCCGCAAAACCCTTCAATTTTCACAATGTGGTGCAGATTGACCTAGCGAAAACAATGGCGACTTAATTTGTCGTATATTAAAGAGGACTTATTTGGTCGCATATTAGGATTGTCCGCGGAGGACCCTCGAGCAGCTCCAGGAATACGGGCTTCGAGGCGCGTCGAAAACAGAAACGAGGGATCGAGGAATGGAACGGTCGGGCACGAGGCGGCGACGGGAAATCGGAAGGCGCCGGTTTTCGATTCAACTCATGCGCACTTTTATGTTTGTCATTGTCTTTATGTCCCCGGGTGGCGTGGCGTGGGGCGCGGTGACGGGCAGCATTTCAGGAATTGTGAAGGACCCTTCAGGGCGCGTCGTGCCCAACGCGGACGTGACGGCCAGGGAGGTGACAACAGGGATCGAGCACCAGACGCGCAGCAACGCGAGCGGATACTATACGCTGCCGGTTTTGCCAGTGGGACGATATGAGCTGGATGTGAAGGCCACGGGATTTGAGGTCTATGAGCGAAAAGACGTGGTGCTTGATACCGATGCGGCGCTAGGTCTGGACTGCCAGCTCAAAGTGGGCGCGATTTCGCAGACGGTGAGCGTAACCGACAATGCGTTGCACGTAGAGACGGTGAGCACCCAGTCGGGAGAAGTGATCTCGGGGCGCGAGCTTTTGGCGGTGCCGCTCGATGGGCGCAGCTTTACTGACCTGCTGGCGCTGGAGCCGGGAGTGGCTCCGGAGACGACACTGGGCGCAACGACCGTGCAGGATGTGGGCGCGACCATTCTGGACCCTTCGGGAACGCTGAACCCGGGTACGATTTCAGTGAATGGACAGCGGGAGACAGCAAACTACTTCAGCGTCAATGGCAGCGATGCGGAAGAGGACGTGAACGCCGGAACAGCGATTATTCCCAACCTGGACGCGATTGCGGAATTTCGCGTTGTGACAAGCAACTTCGACGCCGAGTATGGGGAGTTCTCGGGCGGCCAGGTGAGCGTGATTACCAAGAACGGCAGCAACGAGTCTCATGGGAGCGCGTTCGATTTTTTGCGGAACACAGATGTAGATGCGCGGAATTACTTTTCCCCGACGCGGGGTGTGTACCAGCAGAACCAGTTTGGCGGAACACTGGGAGGGCCGATCCGGCGCGACAGGATTTTCTTCTTTACGGACTACCAGGGAACCCGGCAGACGCAGGGCATCGATACGGGCGAGATCAGCGTGCCGTCAAACGCGGACCGAATGGGAAACCTGGCCGACGAAGCCGCGTCGCTTACGACCACAGCGCTTGTCGGCACAGAGTCAGTGACTGTTCCGACCACGGTGAGCGGGCCTTATCTGGCCACCGAGGTCCTCGCTCCGGAACTGAACTATGCAGTAAGTCAGGGAGAGCCGTACTACTTTACGAATGGTGAGAATTACATTGAGGTAGTCAATAACCAGCCGGCCATTGAGACCTACACTCACGACTGCACGTCTTCCACCGAATGCGTTTTTCCCAACGCGGTGATTCCGCAAGGCGCGTGGTCGGTTCCGGCGCAGCGGATGCTCCAATATATTCCGCCGCCGAATAATGCGAACGGATTTGCCACCTCGGCCTACAACCAGACGGTGCGGGACGACAAAGCGGGCGCGCGCGTCGATGCGAATTCACGGTGGGGGCTCGCCTCGGCCTATTACTTTATCGACGATTTCAATCTCGATAACCCGTATCCGACGGCGCAGAGCGGAGCCAGCGTGCCGGGATTCAATGCGCTGACGACAGGGCGAGCACAGTTGCTGGCGCTGAGCCTGACCAAGGCGATCAACACGACGACGGTGAATGATGCGCATGTGAGTTTCCTGCGCGATATGACGAATCTGGGACAACCCGTGGGCGGGCGCGGAGTGAGCCTGGTGTCGCAAGGATTTGCAAATGCCGACGGCACTCCGAGCATTGTGGCGCTCGATCCAAAGGGGCAGAGTGTTGAGAACCTGAACTTCAACGGCTACTCGACAGGCGCCGCGGCGAACCAGTTGATCCAGGCCAACGATACCTATCAGGCCTCGGACACTTTCTCGAAGGTGGTGGGCGGCCACACGATCAAGGTGGGAGCGGAGTTTCACGCCGACCAGGTGAATGCGCACCCCATTGCGCAATTCAACGGCAGCTTTGTGTTTTCGGGTGCTGAGACCGGCGTGGACTTCGCTGATTTTCTGATCGGCGTGCCGAGCCAGTACAACCAGAGCCAGCTGAATCCGTTTTACGCGCGCAACAAATATGTGGGGCTGTTCGCGCAGGATAGCTGGCACGCGCGGCCGAGCCTGACGCTGAATTACGGACTGCGCTGGGACCGTATCGCGCCATGGACGGAAAAATACAACCAGATTTCGACCTTTGAGGCAGGTGCGCAGTCGGAGGTGTTTCCCGGAGCGCCGGCGGGCATCTTATATCCGGGCGATCCGGGAGTGCCGAGGACACTGGCGCCTGTTGACAATCTTGGGTTCTCGCCGCGGGTAGGCGTGGCGTGGTCGCCGCGTGTCAGCGATGGGCCGCTAGTGAAGGCGCTGGGCGGCCCCGGGGCGACTAGCATCCGCGCTAGCTTCGGCAATTTCTACACGGCGATCGATGCGCTCTCGATCAGCGTGCTGGCGGCGAATGCGCCCTACGGAACGACCTACACAAGCCCTGCTCCGCCGCTGTTCGCAACGCCGTTTGTCTCAGCGGACTCGGGGCCTCCGGGGCCCGACGGGAGCTATGTACAGCCGTTTCCATACACGTTTGCGCCGCTCAATTCTTCGCGCAGCAATCCCGATGCGAACATCGACTGGAGCACCTACGAGCCGGTGAGCGGCATTCCCGGCTTCGGCGTGCACAACCGCGTGCCGTACACGCAAGAGTGGATGCTGTCGATCGAGCGGCAGGCGGGGCCGGATACGGTACTGAGCGCGAGCTACATCGGGACGGCAAGCCGCCGGCAGCGCGTGCTGGTGGAGGCGAATCCGGGCGATCCGGCGCTGTGCCTGAGCCTGAGCCAGCCGAGCGAAGTGCAGACGGGGACGCTGACATGCGGCGCGGGCGGTGAAGACACGGTGTATTACCCGATCGGCGGTGGCGTGGTGAACGGAACGCGCGGGCCGTTGGGATCGAGCTTCGGCAGCAACGCGCTGCAATCGACGACGGGGCGGGCGAACTACAACGCGCTGGAGTTGAGCGCGCGCCACACGAGCGGGCGGCTGGAGCTCTCGGCTGCCTACACCTACAGCAAGTCCATGGACGACTCGTCGAACATCGGCGAAGAGGTCAACCCGTTTAACCCGGCGCTGAGCTATGCGCTGTCGGCATTCGACGTGAGGCGGAATTTCGTGCTCAGTTATGAATACCGATTGCCAGTAGAACGGCTTCTGCACGCGAATCGGCTCAGCCAGGGGTGGGCGCTCTCGGGCATCACGCGATTCGCGAGCGGTTTTCCAGTGACGATGACGAACAATGGAGACAATTCGCTGATCGGCACAAATCCGAATGGCGTGAACAACAGCAGCATCGATGAGCCCGATTACGACGGCGGGCCGCTCGACCTGAACCGGAATCCGCGCACCGACGGAAACAGCTATTTCAACGCGGCGGCGTTCGGCCAGAATGCGCTGGGCACGCCGGGCACGTCCAGGCGGCGATTCTTCCACGGGCCGGGCGCGGACAATTACGACATGGCGCTGGCCAAGAGCCTGCCCATCAGGGAGTCGAAGTTGCTGCTGTTCCGCGTGGAGGCTTTCAACATCTTCAATCATGCTCAATTCGATGGGCCGAATGCGATCGACGGAAATATTGGCAGCTCGACCTTCGGCAACGCCATCAGTGCAGCTCCGCCGCGGATTCTTCAGGGAGCCGTGAAACTCAGCTTTTGAACCTGCGGGCTTGCGCGGCGCATGCAGAGCCTGAGGCAGCCTGGAGCGGTCCGGTTCAGTCTCGCACTCGAAGCGGTGGTGCCGATCAACAGGGAACTCAAGACCGCTATGGTAGATGCGCGATAGGGATGACGGCTCCAATCCCACCCCGGCACCAAGAACAGATACGTTGCGAGGGTGGGATACCCGGCGAGCAGGACACGGGCGCCGCGCTTATTTCGCTGAAGCCGGAGGCGCGGGTGCGGGCAAATAGCTGAGGTCGGGCTCGTAGCGATACACGAGGAAGTCGCTCGAAACGATGAGTGAGTGGGCCTGGTCGACGATGGCTTTGTATTCGTCTTTGCCAACTCCTTTTTCAGCGCCAACGCCCGAGTCGAAATCGGCCCAATTGTTGATCGCCACCACAGAGACGAATGTGGGGCCGGGCGCTCCGAATCGCACATCGGCGAAGTTGTAATCCACGGCGCCGCTCTTCTTGATTGCCGGCAAAATCACGTTCTTCTGGAAGTCGAGATACTCGCGGTACTTCTCCGGACGAACCTGGGTGACAAGAACACGAATCATTTTGGGCTCGGCGCCGGATTCGGGCAGGCTCCGATCGGGATCGACGACCTGGATCTCGCGCCGCCAGCTCGACGTGCATTCGATGATGTGCGTGGCGATGCGCGCCAGATCGGCCGCCTGGTCTTTCAGCTTGGGATCGCTGTCGGCGGTGTTATCGAGATCGGCCCACTTGGTGTATCTCTGCACGCGCGCGTACTCATGAGGGCCGGTAAGAGAAACCCAGATGGAGCTGTAGCGATCGGAGCCGGCCTTGGCGAGGATGGCGTTGTACTCCTTGACCTCAGCCTGAAAATCCCCGATACGGTCGGGCTTGACAGTGTAGAAAGTCACGCTGCGAATGGCTGGCGACTGCGCCGACGCCGGCGTAACCAGCGGCGCCGCTGCCGCGAGCATTGCGGCCAAGGAAGGCCAGAGCATTCGATTCTTAATCCAGCTCATGAAAGATCCTCCTGGTTGCGGGCAAAAACTCCGCAACGATTGAAGGTCCGGCATTTCAGCCGGGCGTGGTTGGGATGAAGGCCTTCGCGACCACTGAAAGCGTGCTCGGTCCTCGAGCGAAAAGTGACAATTGGAATCCGCGGGGAAACGCGAACCCGGTGAGTATACAGGAGAAGCGCGAGGCGGAGAGCCGGAATATTCAGCGCTGGAAAATATCGATGGGGAGGGTGAAGTCCGTGACTCGCATGTGCCTGGCGAGGGTGGGGTACTGGCGCTGGAGCTTGAGGAACATCTCCCACGCGACACGCCGGTAGCTGAAGTGGCCGGCGGGGCCGGAGCGGAGCTCGGCGATGTACTGGGCTTCGGCGATGTCCATCTTGAACAGGGCGCGAATGCGCGTCGCGAGCGGGTAAAGGTAAGCGGCGGATTGCGCGGCCTCGAGGATGGGCGCGGCGGCGATGATGCTGGCGGTGCGGTGAGCGGCGTCAATCGCGGCGCGGTATTCGGTGGCGACGCCAGCCGCGGCGAGAATATCGGAATCGTTTCCGAGGCCGGCGGACAGGTCGCCGGAGCCGGGGGTTTCGTATCCGTGCAGCGCGGTGAAGTCCTGGATGATCTGGGTGCAGCGGCGATGGCGATGGAAGTCGCGGAAGCCGCCAATGTCCATCAGAATGTCGAAGCGAATCGCCGCGCCGGCGTGAAAGGCGCGGAGGGTCTCGTCGTGCTTGCCGCGGTGCTTCAGGCCCAGCTCGATGATTTCGACGCTGCGCGCAGCGGGCAGGCCGGTGAGGAAATCGCGAACCTGACGGTAGGGGTGACGGCAAGCGGAATAGAGAAGAGTTGCGGCGAGCTCGACTTCAAGGGACTCTGTGCGCTCGACGAGGTCGACGAGGGGAGCAGCGGCGGGAGGCGAGTTCTTGAGCAGTTCGGCGGCGGCCTGAGCGAGATCGGCGCGGGTTTCGATCAGATAGCTGCTGGGCTGGGCGTACTTGACGAGCGTGGGCGCCGCGCGGACCTCGCGAGTGAACAGAGCGGCGGCTTCGGCGGCGAGAGCGGCGGCGGCTTCGTCATTGAGCGTGGCGATCTGTTCGACGATCGACTGCGCAGCGCGCGCGTTGAGGTTCCAGGCAGGGCCGGTAGCCGCTTCGCGAAGCTTTTCACCGAGCAGACGGATTTCGGCGGCGGGATGAGAGAGCAAGCGGGTCACCTGGCCTTCGAGGGTGCGAGCGCTGACGATCTGGCCAAGCGACGTGTTCGTGGCCAGGGGCAGCAGGTAGCGTGCCACGTCGAAGGCACGGGCGCGAAGGGTGCGCTCGTAGGCATCCTGCTTAAAGCCTTCAGGGCGCGCTACGCGTCGGCGTAGTAGATCGAAAACGGCGAAACTGACGCGCTTGTAAGCGGAAAGAAGGTTGTCGATGGTGGACTCGTATAGGTCCCGAGAGTGGGTGTCGCCGGCGAAGTCAGGGAAATAGAAGCCGGATTCGAGGAAGTTTTGGTAGCGCGTGGAGCGCTCCTGGCCGTCCCAGCGGGTCTCGTCGACAAGGACGATGGCGGCAAGGAGCGAAAGCCGCTCGACCGCGAAGGCGATATGAGCGAGATCGGCGATGGAGCGGTGGCCATACTGAAAGTAGAAGGTGTTGAGGAACTGTTCGGCGCGCTGGGCGCTGATTTCGGCGAGGGAATCGCGCATCGAAAGCGCCGAGCGGGAGTACTTGGCCATGGCGAAGGCGAGGATTTCAGGATCGGCGCCGTGGACGGCGATGACTTCGGTTTGGCTAGGCGCAGTGGGGGGCAGCGAAGATTCACTGGACATGAGGATGGTCTCGCGGACAGAATACGTCATTGGGGAGCATCCGCGCGCAGCGGCGGACCGGGAGCCCTGACGGAGATGCGCAAAACGAAAGCGCAAGTCTCCGGAAGCACGGGAGCAGCCATGCGGGAGTTTTTGGTGCGAACGTCGCACAAGCCGCGGCCCTTGCCAGCGGGACGCTGGGCGATGACCCAGCGCTGGAATGACCTGCTTTTTGCTCATTGGCCAATTGCCACGGCCAAGATGCAGGCGCTGCTGCCGGATTGGCTTGAAGCCGACACCATCGAGGGGTCAGCGTGGGTGGGCGCGGCCCCGTTCTGGCTCGATCGCGTCAAGGTGCGCGGTTTGCCCCCGATTCCAGGCCTGCGGAGCTTTCCCGACCTTAATCTGCGAACCTACGTGCGAGACCGATTCACTGGGACGCCGGGGTTCTATTGCTTCAGCGTGGACTCAAGCAACCTGCTGGCGGTCGCGGCCGCGCACCTTGTATACCACCTCCCTTACTGGCTGGCAGAGATGCACCTGGAGCCGCGGTCGGAGCGGGAGTTTGCGTTCTACAGCCGACGGAAATTTTCGCGGAAGCAGGTGATCTTCAAGGCGCGGTACCGTGGCCTGGGGCCAAGCAGGAAAACGGTGGAGATGCGGCCAGGGTCGCTGGAATATTTTTTTACGGAGCGGCCGTGCGTGTTCTCGACCAACCGCGCGGGAGAGCCGATCAAGGCGAATCTGCACCAGGTTTCGTGGCCGCTTGAAGAGGCAGAGGCGGAAATCGAGCGCAACGACCTGGCGGCGGCGGTGGGGCTGGAGCTGCCAGACCTGCAGCCGATACTGCACTACTCGCGGCGGCTGGCGGTGTATGTGTGGCCGGCGGAGCTGGCGCGGCCGGCACTGGCGGCGCGGCCGGTGACTGTGGCGGCTACGCCTACCTAGAAAAACAGTTGTCAATCGTCAATCCCTGGTTCCTCGCGATCAGGTCCAGGACGGGAATCCGCGGGTCCCGGAGCCAGTCTCTGACGACTGGCAGCGCTTAAGCGCCGGATGAACGGCGAAGCAGTCTCCGATTGTTTGGCAGGTTCTATTGATTGGCAGCGCTGGGAAAAGGCTTTGATCCGTCGGCGACGATCACGTCGATCGCTTCCTGCTTTCCGCCGCGGATATAGGCCAGCCTGGCAGTGGCTCCCGGCTTCAACACAAAGATCGCGCCGACAAAATCGCTTGTGTTGTCCACGGAACTATCGTTCAGCGCAACGATAATGTCACCAATTCTGAGTCCAGCCTTATCCGCGGGACCGCCTGGAACGACAGCGGTAATCAACGTCCCGGGGCGAACGACGTGCTCCTCGGCTCCCGTCCCGCTGGTCACGTTTTGCAGTTGAAGGCCAATGACGCCATAGGGTTTGACTATGCACACCGACATCAAAACTGCTTTTGTGCCGCTTTTCTGCGGTGACCATGTATTGCCGCCGTCTGCGGTATGCAATACGGTGCCGCCGTGGCCCACAGCCCAGCCCAACTGCGGCGTAACAAAGTTCACTTCATCCAGATCCTCTGTGGTGCCGCTGGCTTGAGCTTCCCACGTGAGCCCGGCATCTTCGGTGTGCAGTATGACGCCGCTCCGGCCAACAACCCAGCCTGAGAGCGGACTCACAAAGGCCACCGACATCACATCCGCCCTGGTGCCGCTGGCCTGCGGCGTCCACGTTGCGCCGCCGTCCTGAGTGTGAAGGATGATTCCCTTCCTTCCCACCGCCCAGCCCGCCAAAGTGTCCGTAAAAGCCATTCCGATCAAGGATCGGATGGTTGGGGTATTTTGCCGTTTCCATGTGCTGCCGCCGTTATCCGTGTGGAGAATGATGCCTTCGGAGCCCGCGGCCCATCCCGACTGCATGTTCACGAACGTGACGAACGAAAGATCGACGCTCGTGCCGCTGCTCTGCGGTTTCCAGGTGGCGCCTGCGTCCTCGGTGTGCAGGACGACGCCGCCGGCTCCGACTGACCAGCCGGCATTCGGCCCTGCAAGGGCTACTTCGCTGAGATCATTGCTGGTTCCGCTGGGCTGCTGCTTCCACGATCCGCCGCCGTCCTCGGTGTGAAAGATGGCCCCGCCGGAGCCTACGACCCAGCCCGATAGCCTGGTTGGGAATTGAACCGAGTACAGTGTTCCCTTACTGGTATTGACCGTCTTCCATGTGACGCCGCTGTCCTGGGTCTGAAGGACCTCGGATTCTTCGCCCACTGCCCATCCCGACCAGGGCCCTGCCAGGTCGGGGGCCACGACGGCCGGCGCCTGATGTATGGTCCCCGGCCTGCCCTGCCCGCCGGGCGGCGAGATGATGTGCGTCCAGAACAGGAACAGCGCCGCGAGAACAACCACGCATGCCGCGCCGGCGATTAGGGCCAGTTGAGCCCCGCTTACTGGCCGCGCAAAACTGCGCTGGCGGAGAGCTGCGCGGAGATCAAGAACCGCGCTGCGGAGCCAGGCGATGGAAAGGACAAACAGGGAAACAAAAAATACCGCGAAACTGAATGCGCCCCAGTCGAGTTTCTGCGAAAACGCCTGACAGGAATCGGAAAGCCGGTAACTGACGATGACTCCCGTAAGCCAGGAGGGGACGTTGCCATGCCAGGCGGTGGCGCAGCTCCGTAACGAATAGAAGCCCACTGCCGCCACAACCAGGGCCGAGCAGCCGGAAAACCCCTTGAGAAGAGCCGCAAGGCCGCGCGACAAATGGCCGACGCCAGGTATGGCGCTCCCTTTACGCGGGCCGATGAACTTATGCGGCCACATGGCTCGCATTCCGAGGCGAAGCAACAGGAAGCCAGCGAGAATGATTACGGCGTGCTCGCCGACCCACCACAGCATTTCGATCAAAGGATGGTCATGCACAATCAGCCATCCCGACTGAAGGTCTTCCGACATCCAGTTCAGCCAATTGGGGACGGAGCCGTGGGTGAGAATCGGGCCTCCGTATTTGACCAGGCCGAAAAGCCCGACAAGTCCCCACGTGATGATCACAGCGGACCCGACGCTCAAAAGAATCCATCCGAGGATCCTGACTTTGAGCGGCTGGAGTGTAGGCAGCGATTCCGCGATCTCGGCAGCGGTGTGGCGGCGATACCGCCTCAACCTCTGGCGGCCGGATCGGAACCAGGCCAGGCCGCCGGCCCCCAGAAACAGCGAAAGAACCGCAAACAGAGGGAGAACCCAATAATCGCTGGCTGATTTGGCCGAACTGGAAAACAAAGTGGCGATGCACAGGAAGATGAACACGACGGCCGCCAGGAGCGTAACCGAACCGGCCAGAACCGAGGCCCAGCTGAAAACCATGGCCTGCATGCGGCGGCTTGCAAGCACGGGCTGCACCAATGCGTCATGACTCAATTCGTAGTAAGTGCTGTCTGACCTCCGATCCGTACGCAAAAGGCGGCGCTCGACGAGGTGGCTCAAAGTTTCGCGGGGCAACTTCAGCTGGCGAAGCAGCTCACGCTCCTCAACACTTAGCCTCCGACCTTCCGGACTGATGAGATACTGCTCGCACAATACCCGGACGGCGCCGCGCAGGTAACGGGCAGGGAGCGATCGAATCGCGTCCGTATAGAAATTCTCAAGCGTCTCCGCCAGCGCGGCATCGCCTCCGAGATCCTTGAAGTCAATGACGACTTGCCCGCTGGATTGCTGCTGCTTGAAAGCGGCAATTCTTTCGATGCGCTGGCAGATCAACTGCAGATGGAACGGCTCCACATGCCGGCCGCCCGGGGAGCGGGGCGCGGCCGCCGACTGGGTCAGATAGGAAAGAATCGAAGTCACGACCTCTGGCTCCAAACGGAAAGCCCGCGTAGAAGCGTCTCTGGCCTCGATTGCGGCCGGCCCTGTGATGGCCTTGGACGCCATCTCGTAAGTGAGCGGGGCCAGGCGATAGCGGTGATCGAGAATTTCCGGTATGTGATCGGAAGCTTCTTCAAGCAGCCCCAGGAAATCTTCGCGGAGGGACAGAACCACACGGATCGATGGGGGGCCTTCGGTTGCCGTCGATTCTATCTTCGGCTGCAACGGCGGAGCGATGCCGCGAACCAGATAGCCCAGCTCGGCAAGAAACCCCTCCCGCGCCTCCTGCGATTGCAGCGTGAACAATTCCTCGAATTGATCGAGAATCAAGACCGGCGTGAGCAGAATATCGTTGCGCCAGAATTCAACGGTCTTGAAAAAACTCCAGAGGGAGGTGGTATCTCCTGGCACGTATTCCACCTTTTGCCGCTCGGCCTCCGCCTTCACTCCCTCAAAAACCGAATACAGCGGGCCATGCTTGACATCGTTGACCCGCACAAAAAGCGGCAGGCTGTTCGCCTCCCGAAGGCGGGGCGCTACGCCGGCGTTGAGCAGTGAAGTCTTGCCCAGGCCCGACTTGGCGTAGACAATAACCAGCCGGTTGGCGAGGATCTGGTCGGTGAGCGCGATGGAGGCGGGTTCGCGCCCGAAAAATGTGCGGCGAGAAAACTCGTCGTCGCGAAACGGTTGAGCGCCGGGATAGCGGTGGAGGGCTTCCATCATGACTCTCTATCGGTTGCGCCGCTGATACTCGCGCTTCAGGATCGAGATGATCTTGGAAAAGTCTTCGTCGAAATCTGTTTCCCGCAGTTCCATCTCGTCGAATTTGCGGAGAGCGTCGACGCGGTCTTCATCGGCCAGCACCGCCGTGCGAACCGGAATCAGAAACGATCCGCGCACGCGCAGTGCCCGCTCGCACGCCAGCGCCACCTCCTTGTTCACGTAGCTGTCTGTCTTGCGGCAAAACGCGGGCGTGTAAAGCACCAGCACGAAGTCTGAGGCATCGAGGTCGTTCTCGATGCGCTTGTTCCAGTCATCGCCTCCCTGCAGAGATTCCTGGTCGAGCCACGGCTCGAAATACGCCTTTTGCAAGCCGTCAAATACTCGCGAAGCCAGGGCCGCATCCTCCCGGGCGTAACTGATGAACACGCGGGGACGAGGCCCTAACGGCATGGTTTGTCCCACAAACCCTCCGTCCGCCTCCAATCTTTGCGAAAGCTTGGTTAGAAAATCGCCAACGTCGTCGTCTTCCAGCTCCACACGAGTGCCGCGCTGATAAAAAAGGATCATCTCGTCGCGGTCCGACTGAATCAGGCCGTCAAGAGGTTCGGCCGCGATGGCCGGGCCGCTGCGATTGAGCTCCAGAGCGCGCAACAGGATTTTCAGCAGAATACGCAGGTCCCAGTACCTGATTCCGAAGCCAACGAACAAAAAGCTCTGCCCCACGCGCTTGAGAACGCGCAACAAGCTATTCGGAAGTGGCGGCCGCTCAGATACCACCCTGATTAGAAAATCGAGAACGTCATTCTCGCTGAGAACGAGAGAGGATGGTTCCTCGGCGCTGCCGAACAGATGGAAGACCACGGGTGAAGCGGGAGTTCCGGGGAGCACGAACTCGGGGTTCTCTCTCTTGTCGCCGCGCAGATGATATCGGTGCGTAACCGGCGATTTCCCCGCGGCCTTGAGAGCCTGCTCGAGCATGGCGTCCTGGCCGGTGGTCACAATGAGAGAAAAAGGCAGCGCGGCCAGCTGTTCGTGCACTGGCGATGGGCTATATTGGCGCGAAGCCAGGACCATCTCCGCGGTGGCGCGAAGAGTGGTCGGGCCGAACCCCTCCGTGTCTTCGTACTGCTGCGCAAGCGCCGCCAAGGTGTTGCCGCTCGGTGAGCGGTTATCCTCCTCGAGCTCGCGAGCGAGCCGGCGCCGCAGTTCCTCGGCGATCGTGGTTCCGTTCTGAGAGCCATTCGCCGATGGCGCCGAAGATACCTTGACGGGAATCTCCGATCCAAGCATGAGTACGCAGTTGCCATGCCGGAGAGAACCAACCAGATTATTCCAGTGCCGCTCTTTCACTCTTCCTCCACCGGCGACTCGGCGCCGGTGATGCTGATTCCATGGCCTCAGCCAGTTGCACTGCAAAGATTCGGACGGCTGCACTACTCATGGGACGTTCGAATGCGCTGCGGGGACGAGGGTTTCAACCGGGGATTCCATTCTAACCCGCGGGAGCGGCTGAATCTACGGCGGGTAGTTGTGCATTTTTGGAGAAAACATCCCGCAGGGGTTAAAGCCCCCGAATCACATTCGACCTTCAGCGGCGCCACTGAGATCGCGCCCTTTCAAACCAGCCCACGCAGCACCACGACCCTGCGGCGGCATGGTTTGAGCAGTGCGCTTTGACGGCCAACGCAAACGCCGGGCGCGGGACCCGCTTCGAACTCGGATTCCGCGCCCGGCGCTCCTGTTGCGGCCCTTCAGAAAGACAGCTTCAGGGCTAGTTGAATCAGGCGCGGATTGTTGACCGTGGAGTTCACGGCGCCAAATCCCGGCTCGTTGATGTCATTCACCGGCGCGCCGAATTCGGGGTGGTTAAACAGGTTGAAGAATTCGGCGCGGAAGTTCAGGCCCATCTCCCGGGCAGGCAGCGCAAACTGCTTGACGAGAGAAAAGTCCGTGTTCACAAAATCCGGACCGAACACCGGGACGCGCGCCGCATTGCCCAACTCGCCCACGGGCGGCGCAACGAAGCACGATGCGTTGATCCACTGGTGCATGCCGTGATTCGCCTTGTAGGGGTCGCAGGCTGTCACCTGGTTGGGCCGGTTGTAGTCATTGTCGTTGCCGCCGGCATTGAAGGTCGTTCCCGACTCGTTGAAGCTGTCGATCAGCGGCACCGGGAAACCGGACGAAGCTCTTTCGATCAGCGTCACCTGCCAGTTGCCGAGCAGGGAATTGGTCATGCCATTCCAGCTGCTGCCGAATTGCCTTCCCTTGCCGAACGGCAGATCGTAGATCACGCTGCCTGTAAAGCTGTTGTCCAGATCGATCTGCGACAGTGACCAATCGAGATTCTGCCAGTTGGGCAGCGGGAAATAAGGCGCGCTGAGTTCAGAGCCCAGGCCGTCGGAGAGGCCGTTGTCATACGTGTGCGAGTAAGTGTAGGCGAGCAACGCGTAGAGCCCGTATTTTGGCGTCTTGGTCTCGGCCTTCACCTGGAATGAGTTGTAGTGCGTCTTGCCGGGGTCGCCGTAGAGCAGGATGGCGTTGAAATTCGGCGGATTATACGGGTAAATGTAGGCGGCTCCGCCCGGCTCGCAGCCAATCGTGTAGCCGGCGGTTCCGCAATTCGTGGGGCTGTCGACGTTGAGATCGTTTCCGATGACCGTCAGGTGGCCGCCCACGGAGCCGGCGTAGCCTGCGGTGAGCAGAATATTGCCGGGCAGCTCGCGTTCCACGTTGGCGTTGTATTGGTGAACCCTGCCCGGCTGGAAGTTGGTGGGCTGGTAGGCGTATGTGCCCACAAAGCTGGCCACATCCTGCGGACTGGGAAGAGGCTGAAAGCCGGCGGAGAGGTTAAGGGGCCCTCCGTTGTAGGCGATCAGCTCGGGCGTCTGGTCGAGCGTGACGGCGCAGTAAGACGTCGTGTAAGCGCACCCGGTTGAAAACGTAGCGGGAAGTTGATCGCTCTCGCCGAGGTTGGGCGGGTTTTGCCAGAGGCCCTGCGCGCCCTGGTTCCATGAGGAATCGTGGTAGATGCCGAATCCAAGCCGGACCACGGTCTTGTCGCTGCCGGCAACCTTCCACGTGAGACCGACGCGCGGTTCGTACGCGCCCCAGTACATGTTGATGCCTGCCGAGTTTCCGACGCCGTTCTTGCCGGCAATGAGAAGCTCTCCCGTTTGCGGGATGTAGTCTGACATGCGGTCGTGAATCTCGGTGACGGGCGTGGTCATGTCCCACGCCAGCCCGAGATTGAAGGTCAGTGAGGGGGTCACGCGCCAATCGTCCTCAACAAAGGGGCGCACGATCTTCCAGCGCCGGCCGGTCACAGCACCGTCGTAGGTCTGGTCATGGTCGCTCAGTCCCGTGATCCCCATCAGCAAATCGGCTTCGGAGTTGCCGGGGGCATTGCCGACTCCCGTGAAATCTCCGAACAGGCCCACAATCCAGAAGCCATCCTGGAACGCTTCGGTACCGACGTTCATCTGGTTGGCGCGGAGATCGATGCCGGCGTGAATCTCATGCTTGCCGCGGATCAGATCGAGGTCGTCTTTGAAGGAATAAATATTCGTGCCACCCTGAAACGGGGAGTATCCGCGATCGCCGAGAGACCAGTAGCCGCCCAGGACTTCAGTCGAGACCAGGCCCTGGCTGTAGGATCCGCCGGCGATCGGCGTGCCGCTCGCCGAACAGCCCAGATCGGCGTCGGGAATCCCTAATATTGCCGACTCGCAGGTGAAGTTATCCTGCGAGGCAATGTAGTCGAAGATGCGATCGTAGCCGACGGTGGCCTGGTTGAGGGTGTTGGGCGAGAAGACGTGGGTTTCGCCGATGGCAACGTTGCGGGCGTGGTTAATGAGGGTCTCATTGCTGCCGAATGGATTGCCTTCGGCGAGGTAGGGCGCGGGCGCGCCGCCGGGAGCGAAAGTCCACGCCTGATCGTAGCTGAAACGGGCAAAGGCGTTGTCGCTGGCAGTGAATTCCTGATCGAGGCGCGCATCGAACTTGGTCTCGTTCAGGTCGCGGACCGGCTCGTCCACGTAGTTGTAGCTCGCATTGACAACGCCCGAGTTGGCGTTGGTTGGCGGATAGAGGTTGATCAACGCTTGCCCAACGTGATCCATCAGGTTGGAAGGAATCTTGTTGCAGTTGGCTCCTTCGGGCTGGCTCCCGTCGGGATTCGCGGCCAAAGCCGCGCCGGTCCCGGCATTGCATTGAAAGTAGACATTGGGAAAGACGGCGGGGTTTGCCGACGCGCCCACCATGTTCGGGTTGGCAATCACGGGAACAAAGGACGAGCCGATTCCCGAAAGCACATTGCCGAACGGATCCGCGGAAAAGTCTCCGGCGCGCATGGCCATCGAAGGAATGAGCCCGGTGTAGGTAATTCCCTCGCGCTGATACTTTTGCTCTCCATCGACAAAGAAAAATGTCTTGTTCTTGCGAATCGGCCCGCCCGCGGCGCCGCCAAACTGGTTCAGATTGAACTTCGGGGTTGAAGTGTCAAAGTCGCCCCTGGCGTCGAGGTCGGTGTTGCGGACGAACTCGAACAGCGATCCATGGAAATCGTTCGATCCCGATTTCGTCGTGACCAGCACGGTGGGTCCGGCGCGCGTGCCGTATTCGGCCGAGTAGGTGTAGGTGAGGACCTTGAACTCCTGAATGTCGTCGATCGACGAGAAGATTCCGATCCCGCCCGCCGTCAACTCGTTATTGTCGACGCCGTCCAGCAGCCAGTCGGTGCTGTTGGGGCGCGAGCCGCCCACCGACAGAGAGTACGACCCGCGGGCCGACACTTCGCTGTCCGTGGCCCCGTTGAAAAAGCTGCCGGGATTCGTCTCTGCGGTGGCGCCGGCCGTGAGCGTAGCCAGCTGCACAAAGTCGCGGCCGTTCAACGGCAACTGCGAGACCTGCTGCGAGGTGATGACCTGGCCGAGTGACGGATTGGTCGTCTCGACGGCAACCGCCTCGCCGGAGACGGTTACCGTGGTGGTTACGTTCGCAGGCACCAGCGTGAAATCGAGCTCGCGGGCCTCATCCACCTGGAGACGCAGATCTTTGGACTCAGCGCTTTGAAAGCCGGGCGCATCCACTTTTACGTCATATGTCCCCACCGGAAGGAGCGGAACAAGATAGTGCCCCGCACTGTCGGTCTTTGTGTCTCGCTCCAGGCCCGTCGCCTGGGCGGTAACTGCGACATTCGCGTCGGGGATTGCGGATCCGGACTTATCGCTGACGTTGCCCGTGAAACTACCGTGGGCCTGGCCGCGGAGACCGGGAGCAAATGCGATTGTGAGCGCGCCGACTACAACGAGAAGAAGCGTTTTGTGGGATTCAGTCCTGGCCAAAAGCTTCAACGATTTGAAACAATTCGCGCCGATCAAAGTGCTTTTCATTGTCAAACCCCTTTCGGATGAGGTGGCGTTGCACTGACTTCGCTTCGCGAGCGTCGTGTCTTCAGAAAACCTGCAGCGAGTTTTGTGGCTCGAGGAAAAGGAGTTTCACCGGTCCCGCCGAATGGGGAACGACCACAAGGGGCGACTGGTGAGGCCCTTGTCTTCTCCCGGAAACAGGAACGAAAGGCAACAATCTTTGCGAAAACCTGCAATGAACCGCAGCGGGAGGAACGTGGATGAATAGACTGTATGAATTTGCCAGTTGAAAGTCAACGGAAGTTTTGCTTTGCCGCCTGGTGAGACCGAATTGCGGGATGAGCTCAGATTAGCCGCCTCGGGCTCGCCAACGGTGGAGATGCGCCCATCTATAATGGGCGCTGGAAAGAACCAGCATTGGAAAGGCGCGGCTTTTCAAGGTCGAGCCGCTCAGGTCGAAAGAAACCATGGGAGACTTGCAAGGAAGAATTGCGCTCGTCACGGGCGGAGCGCAAGGGATCGGTCGCGCGATTGCCGATGAGCTGGCCGCGGCCGGCGCGGTGCTGGCGCTGGCCGATGTTAACGAGGCTAAGCTGGCTGAGACTGTCGCCGAGCTAAAAGCCCGGGGAATCGATGCCACGGCGTTCACCGTCAACGTGTCGAGCGAGGAATCGATCGATGCCGGGGCGAAGGCGATTCTTGACAAGTTCGGCAAAGTAGAGATTCTTGTCAACAACGCGGGCATCACGCGCGACAATCTGATGCTGCGGATGAAGCGCGCGGACTGGGATCTGGTGCTGAGCATCAATTTGACGGGAGCGTTCCTGCTGACCAAGGCGCTGCTGAGCCCGATGCTGAAGAACCGCTGGGGGCGGATTGTGAGCATCGCCAGCGTCGTGGGACGCGCCGGCCAAGCGGGCCAGGTGAACTACGCCGCGTCGAAGGCGGGGCTGATTGGATTTACGCGCTCGCTGGCGCGGGAAGTCGCGTCGCGCGGCATCACGGTCAACGCGGTAGCGCCGGGATATATCGAGACGCCCATGACGGCCGTGCTCAGCGAAGAGCAAAATGCGGCGATGATGGCGACGATTCCGCTGGGCCGCAGGGGCACGCCCAAAGACGTAGCGCAGGCGGTAAAGTTCCTGGCCTCGGACGCAGCGTCGTACATTACCGGCCATGTGCTCGACGTGAACGGCGGAATGTTCATGGGCGCATGAAGAAACCATCGACCAGTGAGTAGAAATGCAGTGCGATTCTCCTCGTTGGCGGCCGGAGCGAGCGGGCTCGACAGCATCGAACAGTATCTGGTGAAGCATGCGCTCCCACGGTCGATTGGAGAACCGGTATAGAATCCCTGCGAGTCTTTTGACTGACTTTCGGGGGCTCCAATGAGCGAAACCGGCCGTCCTGCCTCATCGTTTTCACCTTCACCGGCTCCGCCGTCCGGGGCTTTACCGCCGTCCGGAGTGGCGACCCGCGGACCTATGACCTTCGGACAGATTCTGGACCGGATGTTTCAGCTGGTTCGGGCGAACTTGCGGCTCCTTTTAGGGATCGCGCTGGTTCCCGCCGCAGGCTTCATTGCGTATCTCGCGATTCTGCTTGCAGCCTTCTTCCCGATCTGGAAAGCGGCGATCCTCAACCGGCAACCGCCGCATCTCACGCTGGCCACAATCGCGTGGGGCGCTGTTGCTTACTTGATCGGCGCCATTCTGATGATTGTGATTGTTGCGCTCTATGAACCCGCGGCCGTTTACGCCGCGCTCGCGCTGAACAATGGAACGCGGGTCGCGATTCGCGAGGCTTGGGCAGCGGCATGCGGCAAAGCCGGGCGCTACATCTGGCTGTCTTTTCTGCGCATGCTGATCGTAGCAGTGCCAATTCTGGTCATTGGCGCCGTGGTCGTCGGAAGCATGGGGCTGTCGCTGGCTCGCGGACGCGGCAGCATCGATCCCTCGATAACGTTCGCGATTGTTCCGCTCATTGTCCTTCTGTATCTCGGAGCGATCGTCTACGCCGTCCTGGCGCTGCTGCGCCTGGTTCTGGCTGTGCCGGCATGCGTGGCGGAGGGCGTCAGCGCATGGACGGCTATCCGGCGTAGCAACCAACTCACGTCGGGGGCCAAGGGACGAATCTTTCTGCTGGCCCTCGTGATCTACGCCATCGCGTATGCGGCGTTCCTGGTGGTGGAAATGATTTTCTTCTTTCTCGGCGCAATGGCCGGGTTCGCGGGAATGCTTCTGCACCTGAAGATGGATCCGTGGGGCTATATCGGAATCGGAGCCGCCATACTGGTGTTTCTCTGCATTTACCTTCTCTGGTATGCGTGCATCTGGGCCGCTTACACGACGGTGTTTGCGGTGGTGTATCAGGATCAGCGCTTGCGGCTGGAAGGGATTAGCCCGGCAGCGCAGCCCGGCTGACGCGGGCGCAGCGCCGTTATATGGCGCCCGGTGAATCCCTTCGGGATCCCGGCTCATCTGAGAAAATAATGGAAGTGAAACGAGCAGAACAGCTTGGCCTGCGTGGCAGGCTTCTTGCCTTCCCCCTCCTCGCCCTGGTCGCGGCTTTGGGCTGCGCCTGCGCGCGTGCGCAAAATCCCACCTCAGCCGAAAATCCCTTCTGGGGCAGCGTGACCGCCCAGCCCGTTACCGATCAACCGCTGAAGCTTTCGCTCGACGATGCCATTCAGCGGGGCCTCGCCAATAATCTCGGCCTCGAGGAAGTGGTGAACGAAGAGAAGACCTACCACGCCGAGGTGAATGAAGCGCTGCAGCTGTTTCTTCCCACCATCACCCTGACGGGCGACACCGGCTACTACATGCACGACCTTGCGGCCCTGGGATTCAGTCCCAGCGTAATTGGCGAGTTTTCGTCGCTCTTTCCCGGGGGCAAGCCGCCGGCGGGGCTTTCGCTGATTACGCGCGATGACCTGACAGAAGGACAGCTTCACTACAGCGAAATTCTGTTTTCCGGGCCGGTGATCCAGGGATGGAAAGCGGCGAAGGCAGCAGAGCGGGCGGCGCATTTTGGCAAAATGACGGCGCGCGGCCAGGTGGTTCAGGACGTGGCCGGGGGCTACCTGAGGGCCATCGCAGACGAGAGCGAAGTGGAGAACGGGAAGGCGCAGGTGGAGCAGGCGCGGGTGCTCAAAGACCACGAGCACGCGGCGCATGAGGCGGGAACGGCGGCCAATCTCGACGAGCTGCGCGCGCAGGTGGAGCTCGAGACGGAGCAACAGGCGCTGATCGCAGCCGAGAATCAGCAGGCAAAGGATTTGATTTTGCTCAAGCGCGAGATCGGCGTCGATCCCGAACAGGCGATCGAGCTCACCGATCCTGCGCCCTACAGTGAGTTGGCCACCGAGACTCCGGAAGACGCCCGGGCCACGGCCTACCGGAACCGGCAGGATTACCAGAATCTGCAGAATCAGGTGGTCGGATACCGCGCGCTGCATGAGGTCTACCGCAGCGAGCGGCTGCCAACGCTGAGCTTCGCCAGCTACTACGGCACCAGCACCGTCAACGGCGCAGGCACGCACGGCGACTTCATCGCCATGGGCATTTTAAGCTTTCCCATTTTCCGTGAGGCCAGCCTGCGCGGCGATCGTGACGCTTCAAAAGCGCAGATGGAATCGGTGAACGCGCAGCTCGACGACCTTCGGAACCATATCGATGAGCAGGTGAGAGAGGCGCTGCTGGACGTGAACGCGAACCAGCAACTGGTGGAGGTGGCGCGATCGAACGTCGATCTGGCCACGCGCGCGTTGAGCGACGAGATCGACCGCGTGAACGCCGGCGTCGACGACAACCTGCCTCTGGTCACCGCGCAGGCCACCCTGGCTACCGCCGAGAACAACCTGGTCGAGAGCCTCTATGCATATAACGTGTCCAAGATCGGCCTGGCGCGCGCTTCGGGCGTGCTCGAGACTCAGTACCGGACCTACCTCGGTCGTTAAGCGCCCGGCAAACCGCCCATCCGGCAGATTCCTTCAGCCGCCGCAGTATGAGAGTGTATTTCCGTCGCTCCTCCAGGATTGAGACGAACCTATTCAAACAAATATAGACTTCGCTCGTTTAATCTGGAAGCCAGAGGTGCACGCCGATGCCTCAGAACCTCAAGATCGTTTACTACGTTGAACCGAACCCCGCGGCGCTGGCGCGGCGGGCGGCAGATTTTTTTGTCGATCATGCCATCGAGGCCGTCGCGGCGCGCGGGGTGGCGCGCGTTGCCATCAGCGGCGGATCAACGCCCAAAGCTGCGTTTGCCACTCTCGCCGAACAAGGTGAGCACTGGCGCGAGCGGATGCCGTGGCAGAAGCTCGACCTCTGGTGGGTGGACGAGCGATGTGTGCCGCCCGATGACGCCGAGTCGAACTACCGCATGACCCGCGAGGTGCTTCTGGATCAGGTCCCGCTCAATCCCGGGCAAATTCACCGCATGGAGGGAGAATTGGCGCCCGATGAAGCGGCCGCCAGGTACGAGGCAGAATTGAGGAAGAGCTTCGGGCTCAGGGAGCCGGAGGTTCCTCGGTTCGATGTGGTACAGCTGGGAATGGGCCCGGATGGGCACACCGCTTCGCTTTTTCCGCACACCGATGCTCTTCGCGTCACCGATCGGCTGGCTGCGGCCAACTACGTTGAGAAACTGGACATGTGGCGCGTGACCTTGACGCGGCCCGTGATCAACGCGGCAAGGAACGTGTTCTTCCTGATCGCCGGCACGGAGAAGGCGATGATCGTGAACGAGGTATTGGAAGGGCCGCGCGATCCCCAGCGTCTGCCCAGCCAATTCATCGCGCCTGTCAACGGTATACTGACGTTGCTTCTGGACCAGGCGGCGGCCGCGCTCTTGCCCGAGCCGGATGCCGATGGCTGCGGAACAATCGAGAGGACTGAATGATTCTGGCAGGCGATGTAGGCGGCACCAAGGTTCATCTGGCGTTATTCGATTTTACTGATGGAAATCTGAAGCACGCGCGCGACAAGCAGTTTCCAGCCAGGGACTACTCGGGGCTCGAAGAGATCGTCAAAGAGTTTGTGCTGACGGACAAGGTGACGTCGGCGTGTTTTGGCGTGCCGGGGCCTGTCCGGGATGGGCGGCTGCGTCTGACCAACCTGCCCTGGACGCTCGACAGCCGCGAGCTCGCGCGCAACTTAAGGATCGATTATGTATTTCTTATCAATGACTTACAGGCGAATGGCTACGGCATCGCCGAGCTTGCGGCAGACCAGATTTATACGCTGAGTGACGGCGATTCGCGGCAGGTTGGCAATCGAGCATTGATCTCGGCGGGAACGGGGCTTGGTGAGGCATTTCTGGTGTGGGATGGGCGCGACTATGTTCCCTACCCGTCTGAGGGCGGCCACTCCGATTATGCGCCGCGCAACGACGACGAGATCGATCTGCTGCGTTTCCTGAAGCTGAAGTACAACGGGCGGATCAGCTTTGAGCGCGTGGTCAGCGGGCAGGGGATTACGAATTGTTATGAATTCTTGCGCGATGTGCGCGGCCTGGAAGAGCCGGCATGGCTGGCTAAACAGATGACCGAGGAAGATCCGAATGCGGCAATCACCGAAGCAGCATTGAAGGCTAAGAGTGAGATCTGCGAGAAGGCGCTGGACATGTTTGTCTCGGCCTACGGCGCGGAGGCCGGCAATTTGGCGCTGAAGGTCCTCTCGGTGGGCGGGCTCTATGTTGGCGGAGGAATCGCACCGCGCATTCTGGAGAAGCTGAAAGACGGAACGTTCATGAAGGCCTTCACCGACAAGGGCCGCCTGAGCCAGTTGCTGGTGAATATGCCGGTGCGGGTGATTCTGGAGAGCCGCACGGCGCTGATCGGCGCGGCGGCATACGCAGAAGCGCGCGCCGCGGAGCTCAGTGGAATTTCGCCCCGCGCCGCGAGCGTGAAGTTCTAAAGACAGCTTTTGAGCTGTCTGCCGTCAGCTTTCAGCAAAAAAACGAACTCGAGAAATGGCGCGGCGTAAGCTGCGCCTCTTTTTTCGGGGGGCGCCTCTTCGTGGCCGCCGGCAAATCATTGCGCCAGCGCAATCTGGATCTTCCTGACGATCTCGTGCGGTTGGGGCGGATCGCACTGCGTCAATGCCTCGTCGGAGCACATGCGCGCAATCGTATTGACCGGATTTTCCATCGTGGCCGAGAGGATTTTTCCGTCCACGAGGCTAACGGTCAGCTCGTCCGTGAACGTCTCCTGGCCAACCGAGGCGAAAAATTTGCCAGGGAGCTTGATGACTTGTACCCAGTTGTTGGGCGTATCGGCCACCCGCGTCTGCATCCAGGCTGCGGGCAAATTGAGCTGGGATTTATGCGGTGGAACGTGGCGCGCGACGAGAACAGCGGTTCCCGTCCCTGGGTCGACGGACTTCAGCGTGAAGTCGAAATCGACTGCGGATTGGCCGAGTATGACCTGGGAGCCGTTGGCCCATGAGCTGGGAGCGCCGTTCTTCACATAGAAATGATCTCCCGCATGAGTCAGCTGGCCGGTCTTGCTGGCCAGCCACAGGTCGGCGTAGAAGGTCATGAAGTCAAGCGCCGGCCCGACGAGTTTGGGATCGGCGTTGCTTAGATCGGGAGGGGTGATGATCTGATCGGGATCGAGCGATAGGCGCTCGCGGAAGGAATCGCTTCCGGGCGTGAGCGCAGTGGGCTGGCCGTCGGAGACAAGATTTGCCCAGCGATAATCCTCAAAATAGGCGCCGCTTGCATCCTTCCTGACCATTCCGTCCGCCTGAATCGAGTAATGCCATGACTCATTGAGGCCGGTCATGTTGTACGCCAGGATTTCTCCATCGCGGTACCGGCGGTGCAATGGATTCTGGACGGTGGATGAAGCGAAAGGATGCTTCATCTTCTCGGCGAGGGTTTCGCGGTAGAGGTCGCACTGTGGACCCCGCAGCGGGGCAGTGCTTGCGACGGCCCGCCCGTCTTCTGTGAAAGCGAGGTAGTGTTGCGAGCGGCCCAGGAGCGGCCAATGCGGCAGGTCGGCGGAGTTCTGGTTGTCTTTCTTGCCGTTCGGATCGCCGCTTTTGGCGAAGTTGGTGAAGTAGGTCTCCATCAGATCGGCAAGCTGCCTGTCGACGGGACCGAAAACGCCGCCAATGTTGCCGGTTGCCGGGAAATAGCCGAAAACATAATCGAGTTCGCCGGAGTGCATCGCTCCCTGCGCCTCCTTTCCCGGGATGGCGCGCTCGAACTCGTACTCATAGACAGGTTCGTGCGCAGCTATTTGCCAAAGCGCTTCGGTCGAAACTGGGCAATGAAACTCAATGTCGGCATTCCACTGAACACCGGCCGGACCGTAGAGCGGGTCGCTCACGCCTCGGCCGCCGTTTGCGAGGCCGTAGAGCTCGAGAGCCCGCGGCGCGAAGCCTCCGGCGTAATTCTCGATCGCCGCGCGCAAATTGTCAGCGGGCTCATCGCTGCCAAACTCGCGCGTGGTGATGCCGAGGAGCAATGGAATTGAGGCCTCTTTGCCAGCCTTGAAAACTTCTTCAGGCGGGCGCGGAACGACCCAGCCGTCGACGATGGGGCTGACCGGCGCCTGGCCCCACTGTAGATTGGCGGCTTTGGCCACGACATCCCGCCCCGGAACGCCCCGCAGAAAGTCGATGGGATTCTGGCCGTCGAGCACGGGGAAGGATGCGGCGAACTGCTGGCCGGCCTGCTCGGCTTGATCAAGAGACGTGAGCGACGGATAAAACGGCGATCCGCTTTCGGCGATTGCTTTCTGAAAAAGCCCGCGAGCCAGCGGCGAAGTCATCAGGATCCCGGCGTCTTTGGCGCCATCGGACTGGCCGAACACGGTGACGTTGTTGGGGTCGCCTCCGAACCGGGCAATGTTGTCGTGGACCCAGTGGAGGGCGAGGATTTGGTCCATCAGGCCATAGTTGCCCGAAGCGTGGCCTGGAGACTCGCTCGCGAGCTTGGGATGAGCCAAATAACCAAGGATGCCTAAACGGTAGTTGATCGTGACGAGTATGACGCCGTGATTTGGGATCGTGCCGTCATTGTATAGCGAACCTGAGCCTGAGCCGCCGATGTTGGCGCCCCCGTGCAGCCAGAACATGACGGGCAGCGGTCCCGAGGCGGGCCACACCGGCGTAGTCACGTTGAGATAGAGGCAATCTTCGCTGCTGTGGTCGGCTTCGTAAAGGTTCCAGGCGCCGCCAAGGACAGGCTGCAGGCAGGCGGGACCGAACGAGTTGGCGTTGCGCACGCCGGGCCAGCGCTTATGGGGCACGGGCGCACGCCAGCGCAATGGGCCGACGGGCGGCTCCGCGTAGGGAATGCCGAGAAACTGCGCGCCGCCATTGGACCGTGCAACTCCGCGCATGATTCCGGAGGTGGTGCGGACCACGAGCACGTCGGCTGGCGAGGAAGCCTTGGCGCTTTGCGCGGGTGCGGCGTCCGGGGTGCGGGCCGGGAGTGGGTACGCCGTTTGCGCCAGCGCGACGACCGTAAATACCGATTGTGCTGTGGAAATGAGATGCGAACGGAAGAAAGAAGCCAGAGCAAACACACTGCCTCCCGGAACCGGTCTTATGAACCCACCTTGTCAACTCGCAGGAATCATGGCACCCGCTTTGTCGTTGGGTTCCATGCGCGCTCGCTAAGCAATCGAGACATTTATGGCGCCGGCTGGGAACGAGAATCGGTGACAAGAAATTTTATCAGGGTGATGTGGACCGGTTTTCGACGGAGCTCGTGTATATTCTGAACGATGCTGCGCTGGCTTGGACGGTGGCTTCTGCGGGTGCTTGTAGCGTTCGCGGCGATTTCGCTGGCGGCATTTGCGGCCGACTGGACGGTCTACAAGCTGCGCGGCTCGCCTCAATCGACGGTGGCAGTGAGCCAGTTCATGGCCGTTCCGCTTAAAGGGCAGGCGACGGAGTATGACTTTCTGGGGACGGCGAGCGTCGCCTGCGCCGCTGCCTTGTTTCCGCAGGCCGGAAAGGATCCCTGCTGGTATCTCAGGCGGCATTCGAATCAGTGGGAAAAGGTTGGGACGCCGGCGTACTGACAAAACCGGCAGTGGCGTCGCCGCCGCATACGAATAAACATGCGTGCGTGATGCGAGTCACGACCAGAAAAACTCTTCGCGGCTAGGATCGTGGGGTATTCCTCAGATCGCCATGTATAGCCGCACACAAAACGAAAATGGCAGCTACAACTCGCGCTGCCTCGATTGCTTTATGACCATCGCCTCGTGCGTGGAAACGGAAAAAGAGCTGGAAGAGCGCGAGGCGCACCACCTTTGTCCGGAAAAGGTACTGGCGCAACTGCTGGCCGAGGAAA
>JASHSG010000022.1 GCA_030040935.1 Acidobacteriaceae bacterium
TGGAGCCATTGTGCGCTCAACGGGCATAAGTACCGGCAAACTTCAAGAATGAATTTACCCAATGATTTCAGCGGGTTGGGGCGATTTCGTGATGCGAATCCTCTTGACAATGAAAGAAGGATCCGAGGAGCTCGCCTGGGACAGGGTGAATGGGTTTGCGGTGGGGTTATCGCGGACGAGATGGGATCGAGCCCAGGCTTCTGGAGTCAATTTGCCCGGTGCCGACGGCTTTCAGCAGGCGGTTTTCAGATGGGGAAGCGGGTGTGCAAAAGCAGTAAACAAGTGGCGAAAAGATTGTTGCAGTTCGCTTTTTATTCGCTATAATGCGCGCATGGCCGTTACACGGAGACAAAAAGAGGTCCTCGATTTTCTGGAGGCGTTCGTAAGCCGGAATGGCTACTCGCCTTCATTTGAGGAGATTGCGCGGGGGATGAGCCTGAAGAGCCTGGCCACCGTGCACAAGCACATCACGAACCTCGAAAAGAAAGGCATGCTGGACCGCGTGCACAACCGCAGCCGGTCGATCGACGTGCTGCCGCCGGGGACAAAGACGCGGTCGAGCCTGAAGCTGCCGCTGGCGGGACGGATTGCGGCGGGCTCGCCAGTGGAGGCAGTGGAAGCGTCGGAGACGATTTCTCTGGCCGACGTGGTGGGCAACCGCGATGTGTTTGCGCTGGAGGTGCGGGGCGACTCGATGCGGGACGAACACATCATCAACGGCGACTACGTGCTGGTGGAGCGGACCAAGAGCGCACGGCAAGGCGAGATTGTGGTGGCGCTGGTGCACGGTTCGGAGACGACACTGAAGCGGTTCTACCCGGAAGGAAACCAGGTGCGGCTGCAGCCAGCGAACCTGGAGATGGAACCGATCTATGTTCCGGCGGCGCAGGTGGCGATCCAGGGGCGGGTGCTGGGAGTGCTGAGGAAATACAGATAGAGCAGGGACCGAGGGAACAAGGGAGCAAGGGAACGAGAAGACGAGCTAGTGCATAGGCCCCGGGTTGGGGCCTTTGCTGTCAGCAGGTTCCTGGGTTAGCGAAAGACAGCTGGAGATTGATCGCGGGCCGCGCGGCGGCCTTCTCCGGATGACAACCGGGCTTATTCAGGTGGCTTGCCCGGCGAGGCGCTGCGCGCGCCAGAGAGCGCCGTTGAGGGCGACGGTTTCAGAAGTCTCGACGGGCATGGCGGGCGCGGCGGCGCGGAGTCCTGAGAAAAACGCATCGCGGACGATGGGCATTTTTCCGATGACGCTGCCGGTCCACGCGACGGGGACTTCGCTCGCGATGGCATGTTTGCGCCGCAACTTGGCGCGAACGAGGAGAACATTCGCAACGAGATCGGCGGCGGCCTGACGGAGAACGCCGATGGCGACGGGGTCGCCGGCTGCGGCGAGGTCATTGATGACCGGAGCGAGGGCGGCGAAATCCGGAGGCGGCGTGCCGTCACCGATGTTGATGAGCAGATCGAGGGTGGGCGCGCCCCAAATCTCTCCGACTTTTGTGAGAATCTGCGAGGGCTCATCGCGATCGTAGGCATTGAGTGCGCGGCGAATGGCGTGGAGGCCGATCCAGTAGCCGGAGCCTTCGTCGCCGAGGCGCGAACTCCAACCGCCGGCGGATTCGAGAGCGCCATCGGGCGCGCGGCCGATGGTATTGGTGCCGGTACCGGCGATCTGGAGGATTCCGGGGCTTCCGCGAAAGGCGGCGTCGAGGGCGATGATGTGGTCGCCCACAACCTCGGAGCGGGCGACGCGAAAATCGTTGAAGACGGCGGTGATCCACTCGGCGATGCCAGGCATGGTGACGCTGGCAACGCCGCAGGAGGCCGCGCTGATGGATGCAACTCCGGCCTGCGCATAAACTTCGTTGAGCAGATGGCGCAGGTTGGCTTCAGCAGCCTCGGCGCCGACGCGAAGGCGCTTGATGGATCCGCTTTCGGCAAAGGCGAGCGTGCGGTCATTGTCGACAATCGACGCGCGCGTCCGCGTGCCACCGCCGTCGATGCCGAGAACCATGGTCATTGCCGCCGCTCCGTCACTTCGATTCGGGCGGGCCCTCCGCGCCGGTGCCGCCGTCGCGCAGAGTTCCCGAAAGAATGTTCAGGCTGCCGTCAGATTTGGGCGCGCTGAGGCCGAGCATGTGGGCGAGCCATGGGTAGAGATTCACGTTCTCAAACGGCGCGACGGTTTTCCCCGAGACGACGTCGGGGCCGGCGGCGAAGAAGATGGCTTTCATCTCAGGCATGGCGTGCGGATCGAAGCCGTGCATGCCGAGGGTCGGAGGTTTTGATTCCTGACCAGGGGCGGGAGCATGAGCGCGGATGGCATAAGGGCCGGTGGCGATGACGACCGGGTCGCCCTCGCGCGGATTCTGATTGAAGTTGAGGTTGGCGGGAACGTTTTTGAGCCGGTATACGACAAACTGCGATGAGGCGTGCTTGAGCTGGTTATAGACGCGGGCACGATCGTCTTCGGATTTGGCGTAGAGGAGCGAGCCGACGGAATCGAAGGCGGTAATATCGGCGAATTGGTCAAGATCGATCCAGTCGCCTTCGGACCTGATCATGCCGTGATCGCTGACGACGACCAGATCGATGGGAAGGCGGGTGGATTTGAGCGCGGAATCAAGCTTGCCGACAATCGCATCCATTTTGAGCGCGGCGGCGCGGGTTTGAGGCGCATCGGGGCCGAAATCATGGCCGCTGTGGTCGGGCTCAGAGAAATAAATGGCGATGAAGTGGGGACGATCGGCGGGAGGCAGTCGGAGCAGGGCGAGGGTGTCGTCGATGCGCGCCTGCTGTGATTCGGGTGTGCGCTCGGCATTGTCGTCGTAATGCGCATACCAAGAGGGCAGAAAGCCGGCGATTTTGGCTTCAGATGCGACCCAGAGGAGGCACGCGGTGCGCATGCCGCGGCTTTCGGCGAGACTCCACAAGGGAATTCCGCTATACCAGGAGCCGTCAGTGGCGGACTGCGGGTCGGAGTAGGCGAAGCTTCGGCCGGTGACGGGATCGAGGAATTTGTTGGCAACAATGCCAGTGTGCTCGGGATAAAGGCCGGTGACGATGGTGAAGTGATTGGGAAAAGTGAGGGCGGGATAGCTGGGCAACATGCCGTTGGGAGCCCAGACGCCGCGTCTGGCGAGGGCGAGAAGATGGGCGGCATTGTCGCGGCGGGCGTAGTCCCAGCGGAAACCGTCAAGGGAGACGAGGACGACATAATGCTGGCGCTGGGCCCAGGCGGAGTTGGGGCCGTTGTCGACGTGAGTGAGGGGCAGGGCGGAATTGAAGCCTGTTCCCTGCCCTGATGCGCAGGGGGCGAAGGAAAGCGCGAAGGCAAGCGGAAGAGCGGAATGAAGGCGCGCGAGGATGCGAAGGCGCATGAAGAGAACCTCCGGAACAGGTTAACGCAGAGAGGTGCTGAGGCTGGATCGCGAGTCGTGTTGCAGCCTGACAGAAGACCTCGCCGAGGGGCCAGGGCCGCGGGAGAATCTGGGGCTTCGGGCGGCAGGACGAAGGTCGTATGCTCTCAAGGCCGAGGCAAACAGGTTGACCAAAGAGATCGACACAAATGCCTTCCAGCATGCGCATGGCGCAGAAGACGTCAGCCGACGATGCGCGCCCATGCGGACCAAAGCAGGCCGACGGAGAGGATGGCGAGCTTTTGCCACAGCGGGACAGAAGCGCGGCGGGTAAAGACGTCGTAATCGGCGCGCTCGATCCGCTTCAACAAAGCGTGGTAGATGGAAACGAGAACCCAGAGAGCGGGACGGCTGCGACCGTCGATCAAAGGAAGAAGGAAATGCGCGCGGCCATAGTAGTGTTCGGCAAGGCGCGCAAGGGCGGCGAAGAGATCGCGCTCGGCGGGCGTGGGTGGCGCGGCCGGCGGGCGATGAAGCAGAGCATGGAGCGAAACGCCGTGCTGCTCGAGATTTTTCAAGGGCAGATAGACGCGGTTGCGAGCGGCGTCTTCGGCGACGTCGCGGAGAATATTGGTGAGCTGGAAAGCGATCCCGGTTTCTTCGGCGAGCTTTTCCGCGCGCAGGTCGTGATAGCCGAAGATACGGATCGAGACCAGACCGACAACCGACGCCACCAGGTAACAGTAACGGTAGAGATCGGCAAAGGTGCTGTAGGTTTCGGGAGCGGCACCGGGGGCGTGCTCAAGGTCGAGAGCGACGCCGGCGACGAGCTCGTCGAGCAGCACAAGAGGAATGGAGAAGCGCGCGACAGCGTCGCGGACGGCAAGAAAGACCGGATCGCTGGTGGGCGCGCCATTGGCGGCGCCGTGCCATGCGGCGAGCCAGGCATCGAGGCGGCGCCGGCGCTCATCGCAAGGAATGGATTCGTCGTCGGCAAGGTCGTCGGCCTGGCGCATGAAGGCATAGACGGCGCAGATGGCGTTGCGACGAGGAAGCGGGAGAGCGAGAAAGGCGAAGTAGAAATTTCTAGCTTCGCGCCTGGCGATGGCCTGGCAGGTTGCATAAGCGGCGGCCAAGGCGGGATCGCGCGATGGAGCTTTCGACGTCAATTGGGAGTTCCTGCTGGACGGGGGCCGAGGCGCATGAAGGGGAGGAATCGGGAGGCAAGCGCGCGGGCGGCGAGCGAGAACTTCGTCAGCGTGGAGATGGCCGGACGCTTGCCGAGCACGTCGTAATCCTGGCGCTCGATGGCGCGCAGAATCTCAAGGCCGCCGCGACTGAAGAGATCGAGGTCGATGGCGAGCGAGCGATTGACTCTGCCGATGAGAGGCAGGCCTTGGGAAAAAAGCGCACGCGCGATGCCGACCTCGTAGCGCAGAAGCGCGCGAAACTCCGGAGTGGCTGCGCGGTTGGCGATGGTATCGTCGGTGACGCCGAAGCGGCGCATATCGTCCTGCGGGATGTAAACGCGGCCTTTGGCGAAGTCGATGCGCACGTCCTGCCAGAAGTTGGCGAGCTGAAGCGCGGTGCAGGTTCGGTCGGAGAGGCGGAAGTTTTCGTCGTTTACTTCGCCGCAGGCGTAGAGCACCAAGCGGCCGACGGGATTGGCGGAGTAACGGCAATAGGCGAGAACGTCGTCCATGGAGGCGTAGCGGGTGACGGTCTGGTCCTGACGAAACGCAACGAGCAGATCGGCGAAGGGCTCCCTGGGAATGGCGCAGGCGCGGATGGTTTGAGCGAGGGCGACAAAAACGGGATGGCGCGCGCAGCCTTCGTAGCAGGCGTCGAGCTCGCGGCCCCAGAGATCGAGGAGCGCCAGAGCCGCGGCGTGGTCGGGGACTTCGTCGCCGAGATCGTCGGAGATGCGGCAATAGGCGTAGATGGAGCAGAAGTGAGGCCGCAGGGTCTGGGGCAGGAACCAGGTGGCGACATGGAAGTTTTCGTAATGGGTTTGGGCGAGATG